>NZ_JBEYVX010000015.1:0-112581 GCF_040644195.1 Streptomyces sp. NPDC047014
CTGGAGGACCGCGCCCAGCAGCTGTCCCTGGCCTCCAAGTACAAGTCCGAGTTCCTGGCCAACATGAGCCACGAGCTGCGCACCCCGCTCAACAGCCTGCTCATCCTCGCCCAGCTGCTCGCCCAGAACCCCACCCGCAACCTCACCCCGAAGCAGGTCGAGTACGCGGGCATCATCCACTCGGCCGGCTCGGACCTGCTCCAGCTCATCAACGACATCCTCGACCTGTCCAAGGTCGAGGCCGGCAAGATGGATGTGAACCTGGAGCGAGTCTCCCTCAAGCAGCTCCTCAACTACCTGGAAGCTTCCTTCCGGCCGGTGACCAGCCAAAAGGGCCTGGAGTTCGACATCACTACGGCCCCTGGTGTGCCCGTCGATCTCCTCACCGACGACGCCCGCCTCCAGCAGATCCTGCGCAACCTGCTGTCCAACGCGGTGAAGTTCACCGAACACGGCCGCGTCCACGTCAAGATCGAACCTGCGGCTTCGGCGGAGCTCCCCGACGAACTGGCCCAGGCCGGCTCCGTGGTCGCCTTCCGCGTCATCGACAGCGGCATCGGGATCGCCGAGCAGCAACTGGAAGCCATCTTCGCCGCCTTCCAGCAGGCCGACGGCACCACCAGCCGCAAGTACGGCGGCACCGGACTCGGACTCTCCATCACCCGGGAGATCGCCCGACTCCTGGGCGGCGCCGTCACCGCCCGCAGCGAGCTCGGCAAGGGGTCCACCTTCACGCTGTACCTCCCCGTCTCGGGCCGCGAACCCACCGAAGAAGGACCGGCCGCCCTCGAAAGCGCGGCGCCCGACAGCTCGGGGGCAGCCGAGCCGGACAGCACTGCCCAGCCGGCTCTTGAGGAACAGCGTCACCCGCGGCGCATTCTGGTCATCGAGCAGCGCAGCAATGGCCTGCTCAGCCTGGTCGCGGAGAGCGCGGCCGGAGACCTGACCGCGGGCCGGGCGGTCACCGTGCCGGCAGACCGTGCCGAAGTCGTGACCGCGGTCACTGCGGCCGATGCGGCAGCCGCTCTGGCGCAGGCGCCTTTCCACTGCGTGGTCCTGGAACTCGGCTCCGACGGAGAAGGACTGCGCTTCCTCAAGGCTCTCGGCGGGGACAGCGCGCTTGCCTCCCTGCCCGTCCTCGCCCACGACAACCGGCGTATGACCAGGGAGCAGCAGGCAGAACTCGCCGAGCGGGCCGCCGTCCAGCCGCTGGAAGTGCTCTCCAGCCTGGATGAACTCCGCGAGCGGATCGCCCTGCATCTGTCGGCGGACCGCCCGGGCGACGTCCCCACACTCGTGCGCGCGGATGACCACCTTTCCCTCGAACATGCCGTCGTCGACGCGAGCCTGGCCGGCCGGTCGGTCCTCGTGGTGGATGACGACCCGCGCAACCTCTACGCCATCAGCGGCATCCTGGAACTGCACGGAATCCACGTGCTGCACGCAGAGAACGGCCGCCGGGGCATCGAAACCCTCACGGGCACCCCTGGGATCGACCTGATCCTCATGGACGTGATGATGCCGGAGCTGGACGGATACGCGGCAACCACAGAGATCAGGCGCATGCCCGAGTACAGCACTCTGCCGATCATCTCCGTCACGGCGAAGGCCATGCCAGGAGACCGTGAGAAGAGCCTGGCCTCCGGCGCCAACGACTACGTCACCAAGCCCGTCGACGCCAATGACCTCATCGCCCGACTCCGCCGGTGGCTTCCGCACCAGAGCGTCTCAGGTCCCACCCCAGCCTGACCGCCCTGGCCACCTTCGGAGGAAGAGCAACGCACAGTGAACACCACTCCTGACGACTACGCGGCATCCCAGCCCGATGCCATCGCCAACCCCACGGCGGACAACGCCGTACTCGACATCCGCACCGAACTCGGGCCGGAGAGTCCTCTACCGTCCCGGCCCCCCTTGCCCACCACCTCCGAGACGGAGGGGGGTCGGCTCGCCGCGACCGTGGAGCGCCTACGCGAGGAGGCTCTGCAAGCCCAGTCGGCGGCCGACGGCCGTGCCCTGGTGGAGCTGGCCAAGGGCATCCTCGTCGGGCAACTCGGATGCGGGCCCGCCGAGGCATCCCGACAGCTCGCCAAACTCGCCGAACAGGCCGGCACTTCCCTGCTGGCTCTCGCCGTGGACGTCATCAACCAGGCGGCCCGCGACCGCGTCAGCGAGGTGGCGGAGGGCTTCCTGACCACCGCTGTGGCCGAGCAGGCTTCCGACGCGGCGCCCGCGGTCCGGCTGCGGGCTGCGGAAAGCCGCGTCCTGGCAGCAGGCGACACACCGGCCGTCGCAGCGGCGCTCCTCGAAAACGCGCTCGCCCCTCTCGGGGCGCACGGCGTCGCCATCTGGGTCACCGGGGCCGACTCCTCGCTCACCCTGGCGGGCCAGGCGGGCTTCGCGCCGGAGGACGCCGACCGCTGGCGCTACGTCCCCCCGGAGGTCGCCACCTGCGCCCGGCTCGCCCTCACCCACCGCGAGCTCTCCATCGTCAGCAGCCTCTCGCACGCCAGTCTCCCTACCATCGGGCGGCGCCAGCATCCGGACGGTGGCCGTGTCGTGATCCCCGCAGGCACGGGGGGCCGCATCCACGGCGTCCTGGAAATCGGCTGGCCCCAGCCCCTGCCCGCGCAGCCCGTACAGATCATCCGCCAGCTCGAGGCGCTGGCCGAACTGTGCGCCCACACCCTTGAGGAGCAGGCCCCGCACAGCACTCCCGACCCGTCCGGCGCCGCGCATCACGCGACCCTGGCGGAACTCACCGACCTCGCCGGCCATCTCGACGACACCGCACTCGTCCTCGCACCCGTCCTCGACGCCGGCGGTCGCCTCACCGATTTCCGCATTCACCACGCCAACAACAGCTTCATCGACCCGGCAGGCCGTCCGAGCCCCATGGTCACCGGCCGCCCCTTCCTGGAGACTTACCCGGCGGCAGCCGAGGACGGGGGTCTCTTCGACAAACTGGAGAGGACCTACGCCACCGGCGAAGCATGCCAGGCACTGCGCACCGTGCTGACGACCTTCGTCGGTGAGGTCCCCCTCACCACCGTCGCCGACGTGCGCATCAGCCGTCACGGCTCCGCCCTCCTTCTCATCTGGAAGGTCGAGGACGAGAGGGCCCGGCTCGCCAACCTCCTGCAGCACGCACAACGCCTCGGCCGGGTCGGCGGCTTCGAACAGAACATGCACACCGGAGAGATCAGCTGGAACGAGCAGTTGTTCGCTCTGTTCGGGCTGCCGATAACCGCTACCCCCGTTCCTCTCGAGGACCTGGCAGCACACACGCACCCCCACGACGTCAACTCCATCGGACGCTTCCTGCGCACGCTCCTGCACAGCCGGCGCGAGTCGTCCGTGGAATTCCGCCTTCAACGTCCCGACGGCAACACGCGCCACATCCGCATGGTGGCCGAGCCCGTCCTGGACGGCCAGGGCCGCCTCTACTCCGTGCGTGGCGCCTGCCAGGACGTCTCGTCGCAGCACTGGACGGAGGTCGCCCTCGCCGCCACCCGGGACCAGCTTGCCGACACCGAAGCAGAATCTGCCGACCGCAGCCGCCTCGCCCTCCAACTGCAGCACGCCATCATGCCGCCCGCGCCCGCTGCCCTCGAAGTGCCCGGCATCCGGATCGCGGTGCGCTACCGACCGGCTGAAGCGGAATCTCTGGTCGGCGGGGACTGGTACGACTCCGTCGTCCTGCCCAACGGCAAGATCCTCCTCAGCGTGGGCGATGTCGCGGGACACGGCATCCAGGCCGCTACCGGCATGGTCGTGCTGCGCAACGCACTCCGCGGCCTCGCTGTTACCGGCGCCGGCCCGGCGCAGCTGCTCGCCTGGCTCAACCAGGTCGCATTCCATCTCACAAGCCACCTGACCGCCACCGCCGTGTGTGCCCTCTTCGACCCGGAGACCCGGATTCTGCAGTGGGCACGCGCCGGGCACCTGCCACCCGTCCTGGTCAGAGGTGTAGAGGCTCAGTCCTTCGCCCTCACTGCCGGACTGCTGCTCGGAGCACTCCCCGATGCGACGTTCACGGAGGAGGAAGTACAGCTCGAAGTCGACGACATCCTTCTCATGTACACGGACGGACTCGTCGAACGGAGAGACATCGCCGTCACCGACTCCCTCGCCCAGCTCCTCACCGTCGCGTCCCGCTCCGCTGACACGCTGGAGAAACGAATGGACAGCGTGCTGACGTACAGCGCGTCCGACACCGACGACGACACCTGCCTCATCGGAATCGAGGTCCACTGACCTGAGCCGACGTGATCGACGTGCGCCCCTGCCTGCTTGCGGTCCGATGCGAGGGGCAGAGCCACGGCTTCCCGGTACCCGTCGGCGGGGCCGGCGCTCTCACGGCGGCGCTGGTGAGCCGGCTGCGGCGGCGTCCCGCGGTGCGGGGAGCGGGTCGCCGAGGTCGTCGTACGGGCCGGGACCGCGGCGGAGGCCGTCCCCGACGACCCGTTCACCCTGTTCGACCAGATGACCACCGCCGACCCCAGCCGCTCACCGACCGGCACGGAGTCGGCGTAGGCAGGTACCCATCTGCCGCGGAAGATCTGCTCCGCCGCCGGCCCGGACGGCATTACCGGCCGCTGGGATTCCCACGAGCAGACGGCCATGGCCGACCGCATCGAGGCACAGGCGGAACGCTTCGCCCCGGGCTTCCGCGACCGGATCGCCGCTCGTCGGATCCTGGCACCCACCACGCCGCAGGCGATGGACGAGAACCCGCACAACGGCGCCATCGACAACGGCACCACCGCCCTCCACCAGGAGACGGTCTTCCGGCCGACACCGGGCTCAGGCCGGCCCGAGACGCCGGTCAAGCGGCTCTATCTGGCTTCCGCGGCTGCCCATCCCGGTGGAGGCGCGCACGGGGCCCGGGCGCGAACGCTGCCCGGGCCGCCCTGTGACTCTACGGCCTGCCCACGCTTCTCCACCGGGCCCAGCGCGGCTACGAACTGGCTCTCCAGCTCGCCCATCGCGGATTCGACCTGATCTTGAATTCCGCGGCCGAGGAACGGCTCGAACTCGCGGCTGCCCCCACTGCCAACAGCCAGTGACCATCGTCGCTCTCCTCGCGACGCCAGAGGCCGCCCGCCCCTCCATGCCCACCGGACTTTCCGATGTCGTCCCACTCCGCCGGGCTCCGTGACAGCACCATCAACGGGTCGGCAGCCTGGAAATCCGGCTGCCGACCGCAGACCCTGATGGCAGAGTCTGACCATGGTCTTCTTGCGCTGCGAAGCGGTCCGATGGGTCGATGACGAACCCCAGCCCGGCCTCGTCGAGGTCCGCTTCACCGACGCCCACGACCAGCAGTGGGCCTTGATCGACAAGTGGCCCGTCTTCTCCGGCGACGACCTGGCCCCCGACTCGCCCTATCCCGTCGAGGTCGGCGTCCTCTGCAACATACTGACCACCGGCAACACCGCGGGCACTTCGGACACGGTCAGGATCTCCGTCACTCCCTGGGGCCTCGAATCACTCGAAGGCCGCATCGAGTTGGAAGTGCGGGCTGATCAATTGACCACCAGCTGAGGTTCACGATCACGGGGCCCCGCCGACCTGACGGTCGGCGGGGCCCACGCATGCTCTCCGGCTCCTCACCTTCCCCACACCGTTCAAGCAGCAACGAAGTGAGGCGACGAGCACCAGCGGCCGTTTTCAAGAATCGCCATCAACGGCGCGGCACCAAGGCCCAGGCAGCCCCCGGCTGCTCGGGGCCGCCGACATCCTGCCGTGCCACAGCGTGCCGGCCTAAGCTGAAGCCCTGCAGAGCCCCCCGCGTCAGGCGACCTCCCGGCCCCGCCCGTGCCGGCACCAGCGGGCAGTGCGCGGTCCTACGCTTCACCGGCCGACTGACGGGCGAGGACGTGATCTTGCTGGAACAGCCGCTCCTCGACCCGCGGCTGACCGACGCCGACGAGTGGGTGTGGGAGGTGGCCGGTCTGGAGCACCTCGACCTCCTCTGCGCTTACGCCCTGCTACGAGCGCCCGGCGCGGCGGTTCCGGGTCGGTCCGCGTCCGCGGCGCCGGACGCACCATCCAGCGGACCCTGAGGCACGCCGGGGTGCACGCCGTGATTACGTTCGAGGAATAGCCACAGATCGAGAACGTCCAGGCCGCGGGTGTCAAGTTCTTTGACATGCGGTCCGGGTGGTGCGGGCACAAGCTGGTCATGACGGATTTCACCGCGCAGATGGTTTCGGTCAGAGGCGAGGTGGCCCGGCTGTGCCTTGGCTTTCAGGCGCTGCCCCTGGGACGCCGGTTGAGCGCGATTGCCGAGCTGCGAAGCGAACTCGACGAGGCGACGGGCCAGGCGCTGGAAGTATCCATGGCCGCGGCACGGCACGAGGGCTGGGGACTGCGCCGCATCGGCAAGGCCGCTCATCTGTCGCATGAGACTGTCCGCGGCCGACTGGCCCATCTGCATCCCGGCACAGGGAGGTGCACGTGAGCGGTCCCTTGCCGTTCCGAGTCGGCACCCGGATCACCGACGGCCGGGTGGTCGTGAGCGTGCGGGGCGAGATCGACCTCGATACCGGCCCCTGCCTCGGCGACGCCCTGGAAGAGGCTCTGAAAGCGGGAACGCCCGGCCTCGAGGTCGACTTCCGCCAGGTGTCCTTCTGCGACTGTTCCGGCCTGTCGGTCCTGCTGCGCACCAGAGCTGCCGCGCGCAGGGCCGGTGTGAACTTCGGCGTGAGCGGAGTGAACGCCCCCGAGGTCCAGCGCCTGCTCACGCTCACCGAGACCGCCCCGCTTCTGCTGCTGCCGTGGCAGCGGGCCGCCGCCTGACCGACCCCGGGCAGACTGCGCTCGGCCTGGTCAGCCCAGGAGGCGCGCGTGCGTTGCGGCCGGACTGTCGGTGACGGCTAGGGCCGTGTGGGTGCCTGTCAGCTCCAGCAGGACGACGAGCCGCTGGCGAAGAGGGCCGGCCACCATGAGGCGGGCGCTGCGGTGCATCCGGAGCAGGATGTTGAGCAGGGAGGGGTCGGCGAAGGTCACCCTGGACATGTCCGCGACGATGCGCTGGATCGCCGGGTCACTCGCCGCGGCCGCGCCGGTCTCGGCCTGGGGTGCGGGTGTCCAAGTCGAGCTCACCCTGGCACATCGCGACCCGGGCTCCTCCCGCATCGGGCTGCACCACCACACGGGCCCGGTCCATCCTCATCTCCCATCCCGCGCCCCGTACCGCCGGGGCCCCGCCCCTGCTACCGCCTCCGGCAATACACGCTTTCCCGCGGCTTTCCGCAACCGTCGGCGCAAAGAAACAGGGCCGGTGCCGGCCCTGCTCCTGCTCGGTTCGGCGGGTACATGCGCGGCATCGGTCGGGAGCGGGAAAGGGGATCTTGTGGTGGGAGCGCTGGTTGCGGGTGGGTGGGGCTTGTTCGCAGGCGCGGCGCTGCTGGTAGGCGCCGACATCGGCTTGTTCGTGCAGGTCCCGGCGCGGTGGATCGCGCTGGTCCTGGCGTTCGGCAGCGGGGTGCTGCTGTCCGCGGGGTCCTTCGAGCTGATCGCCGAGGCGTACGAGCGGTCCAGGATGGAGCCCGTGGTCCTCGGCGCGGTCGGTGGGGCCGTCGTGTACTCGGGTGTGAACGCGCTGCTGGCCCGGCGCGGTGCTCAGCACCGCAAGCGCTCCGGCCAGCAGCAACCGTCGGAGGTGCAGGCGCCGGGGTCAAGCAACGCCATCGCGCTCGGCTCGTTGCTGGACGGGGTCCCGGAATCGGTGGTGATCGGCACCAGCCTCCTGGGCGGCGGCCACCTCAGGGTGGTCACGGTGGGGGCGGTGTTCATCAGCAACCTGCCCGAGAGCCTGGCCAGCGCCGCCGGCATGCGTAGCGCCGGCCGCAGCCGACGCTACGTTCTGACGCTGTGGAGCGGCATCGCTCTGATCAGCGGCCTGGCGGCCCTGGCCGGCTACGCGCTGCTCGGGAACGCTTCCGAGCCTGTGATAGCCATGATCACAGCCGTGGCCGGCGGAGCCATCCTCGCCATGATCGCGGACACAGTGATTCCCGAGGCACCTGCTGACGGGGCTGGTCACCGTCGCCGGGTTCCTGTCCGCGGTCGCGCTGACCCACCTGTGAAGCCGGCCCGTGCCTGTCGGCCGCAGCATGGGCCCGGAGGGAGCCGGGCGGCGTCCGCGCGCCGCGTACCGGCCTGCGGCCGGGCCCGGACAGGATGGGGCCCGCACGGCACCGACGACTTCTGCAGACAGGTACCACACACGTTGATCACCTTGGGCATCCAACGCAATGGCGCAACCGTCCTGGCCCACATGAGCGGGCACCTCACCGACGAAGCGGGCATCCAGCTCCACCAGGCACTCGATCACCTCACCGGCGACGACCGAGACCTGATGGTCGATGTCCACGCAGTACAGGCCATGGACGCCGACGGCCTGCTGCACCTGGTCGACCTCCACCGGCGCGCCGAGCAACGTGGCCTCCGGGTCCTGGTGGTCGGCTGGCAGGCCCAGCACCAGCAGCTCATGGACCACATCGCGGGTATCCCCGGCCGCGGCCCAGCCACCGGTGAACGGTTCGCCCTGGCGGGCTTCCGCCGCCTGATCGAACAACGGACCCGCCAGGTACGGGATGCGACAGACTTCGGATCAGCTTGGCTCCCCCAGCCATGATCGCGGGCACGCGCCGGACCGGAACGAATGCCTGCGCCAGCAGCCGGACGGACCTGCACCGTCGGAGCCGCTTCCAGCCCGAGCCGCCGCCGTAACTCCGGTGCCGGACTGGCGCAGAACGAAGCCTCAGCCAGTCGGCAGCCGGCGGACGCCGCCGGTCTGCGCCCCGCAGCGCTACCGGATGCCGCGGCAAGGCGGGTCAGCCTTCGATGCCGGTGGTGGTGTGGGCGGCGCCTACCGGCTTCGACTCCGGTGAGCCGCGTTGACGCAGGTAGATCGACAGGACGACCATCGCCGCGACCGCCAGGAGCTCGGACTGCCAGTTCTGCAAGGTCCGGTTCCAGAAGTCCGGCGTACCGATGTAGCCCGCCCAGCTGACCGGGTCCTCGAGCTGGCGCAGCTGCTGGTCGTTGTAGGCGGCAGTGCCGGAAATGGACTGGGCGAGCCAGGAGAGCAGGAACAGGGTGCCCATGACGATGCCGAGGGAGCGGGCGTAGAGGGTCTGCCGCCAGTCTTTGGTCCCTGCCCATCGTGGCGAATCCGCACGGGCGTGATCACCCATGCGCTGATCGCGCTCACTCTCCGGCCCCGCCTGGTGGACCTTCTTCGACTCGGGTGAGCCGCGCTGGACGAGGTAGACGGTGCCGAAGATGTAGAGGAAGAACTGCAGGAACTCCGACTGCCAGTTCTCGGTGACGTCGACCGCGAAGTCGGAGGACGTCAGGTACTCGGCGAACCCGAGCGGCTGCAGACCGTCCACGATCATCTGCTCGTTGAACTCGGCCCGCCCAGCGACGGCCTGGCAGGCCAGGACCACCAGGAACGCGATCCCGAAGACGAGGGTGAGGCTGTTCTCCCGCCAGAAGCCCCGGCGCCCCTCACGGCTGTCAGTCATCGCTGGAGCACCCCGATGGTCATGAAGTAGCCGAGCCCGCCGATGATGACCACCAGACAGGCGGCGAACAGCAACCGCACGCTCTCACGCCCCCTTCACCCGGCAGTCGTAGGGCCGGTCCGGGCGCGGCGTGCAGCCCGCGGCCACGATCTTCCAGCCGCCGCTGAACATCGACAGGAACAGGGTGTCGCCCGCCATCCGCACCTGCGCCTGCCTCCCGTACGCCTCCACGCGCCGCACACCCCTCGCGGCAGACAGGTCCTGGCCGGCGAGTGCGGCCGAGCATGCCTGCTGTGTGTCCTGCTCCAGCTGGGCGCGGGTGGCCGGGGCCAGCAGGGAGCAGGCGCGGGCATGGTCCCCGGCGGCGAGGGCGGTCTCGAAGGCTGTCCCGGCGAGCGCGGCGGCGTCCTGCCGTGCGGCCGGCGCCCCGCACCCGGCCAGCGCAGCCACCGCCACGGCCAGGGCCATCACGGGCCGCACGCGTGCGCCCGGGCACAGCCCGGGGGTCACTTGGAGTCGGCGCTGGGAACGGCCAGCGGATCGCGCGGGGCCTTCTTCTTCTCCGCCTCCAGCTCCGCACCGAGTTCGGTGAGCCGGTTGCGGCCCATCGCCTTGCGGACGTCGGGGAACCAGTCCTGTTCCTCTTCCTCGACGTGGTGGCGCACCTGCTCCATGAGCACGGTCATCTTTGCCTTGAACCGCTCGTCGCCCGGGTCCATATCCTTGATCTCCGACAGCATCCACACCACCGCGTGGTGTTCCTCGATGCTCTCCAGAATGTGGTCGGTTGTATCCGGGGCGGCCTGGCGGGCAGCCGGGTAGAAGACCTTCTCCTCGATCCAGGCGTGGACCGTGAGCTCCTCGATCACCTGGTCGGCGATCGTGCGGCGCTCCGCGGTATCGCCGTCGCCCGTCTTCTCGAACCGTTTGAACAGCTTATCGACGGTCTTGTGGTCCTCGCGCAGCAGCACGATCGCGTCCATCGAAGTGACCTCTCGTCAGGTGTGGACGCGGCCGTTGGTGCCGTCGTGGCCGTCGGCCTGGTCGTCGTCGAACCAGTAGTCGCCGGCCGCCAGGTAGCGGAAGGAGTGGCCGCTGTGCTTGGGCAGGACGACGGTGGCCGCGCGCGTCCCATCGCCGCGTACCTGGAGCGGGTGAGCGGCCGGGTCCCAGTGGTTGAAGTCGCCCACGACACTCACGGGCCCGTCCGGGCTGTCGCAGGGGAGGACGAAGGTGACCTGCGTGCGGTCCTTGACCTGTTTACGTTCGAGCATGGAGGGACTCCTGGGAGGCGGAGAGAGGCAAACGGCCCGAGCACCCTCGCACGGCACCGCGCACCGCCCGGCCGGCACACGCCGCTGCGGAGGAGACCGTCACCCCCCTGGATGCGCGACGGCGGGAAGGTCAGTGGCCGAGGGCGTTCTTCAGCTGCTGCTTGGTCATGGTCGAGCGGCCCTCGATGCCGCGCTTCTTCGCCTCCTGGTACAGGTCGTCCTTGGTCCGCTCGGACGAGCCGCCCCCACCCCCCGACTTCTCCCCGCCCCGCTGCGAGGCGGACTTCCCCTGCGTCGAGGAGCGGCTGGCGGTCTTGCTCTCGCCGGACCGGGCGCGTTCCTTGTTCACCGTGCGGGAAGCCATCTCCTTCGCACGGGACTCGGACATACCGCGCTTCTCGCCGGACTCCTTGATGTGCTCGTACTGTCGCTCGCGCTTCGGGCTGGATCCCCTAGGCATGACAAATCCCTTCATCGGTGGACTGTCTTCAACGCCATCGTGTGCGCCTGATGACGCATCCGCATCTGGTGCTGCTCCGCGGACCCGCCTCCTGTCATCAACGGCCGCATCACCGGGCGGGAGCCCCGTCCGGGGTTCGGACCTGCACGGTCATGCCGCTGCGGGGCCGGGTCGGGATCCGGGTCACGGGGATGCGCAGGTCCTGCTCGGGGAAGTCGAGCTCGAGGTCGGCCAGCGTCTGCGCCAGGGTGGCCACGAGGTGGACCGTGATGTCCTCTCCGGGGCAGCGGTGGCCTGTGCGGGCACTCCCGCCGCCCTGGGCGATGAGCTCGCCGGGGCCGGGCTCCCGGCCCCGGAAGCGCCGCGGGTCAAAACGCTCCGGCTCGGGCCACAGGTCGGGGTCCCGGTGATGGCCGGGGACGTCAAGGAGCACCATGGTGCCCTCGCGCACGTCCTGATCGCCGAAGCGCAGGTCGCGGGCGGCAAGGCCGCCGACGAACGGTACGAACGGGTAGCAGCGGCGCACCTCGTGCGCGAAGGCCCGGGCATACGCCTCATCACCGGCGCGGAGTTCTTCGCGGACTGCGGGGAAGCGGTGCAAAGCGTGGGCGGCGAAGGTGACGAACCACGTGATGGCCACCGTGGGGCGCAGCACGTTGAGCATCTCCACCGCGGCCGTGTGGAGATCGAGCGGGCAGCCGTCCGCGTCCCGGTGGTCGGCCACGGCCTCCAGCACGGTCGCCTGCCCGCCGGAGCTAGATCGTGACGTGTCGCGGCGGACGCCGTCGACGGCCTGGGCGAGCGCGTTCTCCTGACGGCTGCGGGCCCGGCGGGCCTTCCACTGACGGGCGCCGGGGGTGGCAAACCCGTCAACCATCGCCACGCAGTCCTCGGCCAGCCGGCGGACCTCGGCCCCCGGCGCGCAGTGGACACCGCTCCACTCGCACACCGCCCCGGCAAGAGCGACGGCCATCTCGTCGAACAGCACAGCCTCACGACCGCGGAGACCGTCAGCCGTGCGCAGCCAGTGCTCGCGGGCCAGGTTACCGAGGCCCTTCACACCGTCGGGAGTCATGAGGTGGGAGGTGAACAGCTCCTTGCGGACCCGGTGCGTCTCGCCGTCCAGGGTATGCACGGCACCTCGGCCGAAAAGGGTGTCCAGGACGGGGCCGGGCAATGCGCCGTGCCGCAGCACGTGGCGTTCGTCGTAGAAGAAGTCCACCGCCTCCGGGCCGTGCAGCAGCACGGCCGGCCGGCCCATGAGCCGGGTCGCGACGGCTGGCGGGTTGCCGTGCCGTTGGCGCAGGGCGGGAGCCCAGGCGTAGCCGCGGGTCAACAGGGTCAGGGTGCTGTCGGCGTACGGATGCATGCCGAACGCTTACCCGGTCGCCCTGAGCGTACGCGCCGCCCCCTACGGCATACCCCGTGCGGGTCACGGTGGACGCGGTACCTCGGCAGGCCGCGCAGGCCGAGGTACCCGGCGGGGGCCGTGTCGGGCGGCGTGCTGCGGGTAGGCGCGATGGGAGGCATTCGGCGACGACGCCGAGAGTGCGAGGGAGCGGTCGTGAGGCGACATCCGGTGCACGCGTCCGGCGATCCGATCGCCGATCCGTGGGGTGCCCGCACCCCCTACCGGCAGGGCGGGCCGTGGCCCGCACGCATCGACTCCTGCCTCGCCGATGGAGTGGCTGGGGCAGACGTCGAGGCGTGGGTGCAGGCGGCTTCGCTGCTGCACTCCGATGGTGACGCGATGGACATCGCCGTGCAGGACGGGCGGATCGTCGGCGTCCGGGGCCGGGCCGGTGACCGCGTCAACCGGGGCCGGCTGGAGCCCAAAGACCTCTACACCTGGCAGGCCAACGGCTCCGCGGACCGGCTGACCCGCCCCCTGGTACGCGAGGGCGGACGCCTCGTCGAAAGCGACTGGCCTACGGCAATGAACCGCATCGTCGCCACGTCGCGGAAGCTGGTCGGCTCCCACGGGCCGCAATCCGTCGCCTTCTACACCTCGGGGCAGCTGTTCCTGGAGGAGTACTACACCCTCGCCGTCCTCGCCCGCGCCGGGATCGGCACCCCACACCTGGACGGCAACACCCGGCTGTGCACGGCAACGGCCGCCGAGGCGCTGAAGGAGTCCTTCGGCAGCGACGGGCAGCCCGGCTCGTACGAGGACATCGACCACGCGGACGCCATCGCCCTGTTCGGCCACAACATCGCCGAAACCCAAGCCGTCCAGTGGATGCGCATCCTGGACCGCCTGGACGGGAGTGACCCGCCCAGGCTGCTGTGCGTCGACCCTCGCTCCACCCCGGTGGCCCGCCGGGCGGCGGTGCACCTCGCGCCCCGGCTCGGCACGAACGTGGCCCTGCTCAACGCCCTGCTGCACGAGGTCATCCGACGCGGCTGGACCGACCCCGCCTACATCTCCCGCCACACGGTCGGCTACGACAGACTGCGCGCGGAGCTCGCTCCGTGCACGGCGCGGTGGGCCGCCGACATCTGCGACATCCCGGCAGCCGCGATCGAGGAGGCGGCCGAACTGGTCGGCACCGCCGACCGGCTGCTGTCCACCGTCCTCCAGGGCTTCTATCAGGCCAACCAGGCGACCGCGGCCTCGGTCCAGGTCAACAACCTGCACCTGATCCGCGGCATGCTCGGCCGCCCCGGCGCGGGGGTGCTCCAGATGAACGGGCAGCCCAGCGCCGAGAACACCCGCGAATGCGGAGCCGACGGGGACCTGCCGGGATTCCGGAACTGGCAGAACGAACAGCACGTCGCCGACCTCGCGAAGGTGTGGAACGTGGAACTGTCGGCCATCCCCCACGACGCGCCACCCACCCACGCCATGAAGATCTTCGAGCTCGCCGAGCAGCACAAGGTCCGCATGCTGTGGATCAGCGCCACCAACCCCGCCGTCTCCCTCCCCGAGCTGGCCCGGATCCGCTCGACCCTCGCTCAGGAAGGACTGTTCCTGGTGGTGCAGGACCTGTTCTTGACCGAGACGGCCCAGTTCGCCGACGTCGTGCTGCCCGCGGCGACCTGGGGCGAGAAGACGGGCACCTTCACCAACGCCGACCGCACCGTCCACCTCTGCGAGAAGGCCGTCGACCCACCCGGCCAGGCCCGCCCCGACCTCGACATCTTCCTCGACTACGCCGCCCGCATGGGTTTCGAGGACAAGGACGGCGCCCCGCTGGTCCACTGGACCAAGCCCGAGGAAGCCTTCGAGGCGTGGAAGGAGTGCAGCGCCGGCCGCCCCTGCGACTACACCGGCCTCACCTACGACAAACTCCGCGGCCCGAGCGGCATCCAGTGGCCCTGCACCGACCTGGCACCCGCCGGCACTGACCGCCTGTACCGCGACGGCGTCACCTGGGCGCACCCGGACCTGTGCGAGACGTACGGCAAGGACCTCGAAACCGGCGAACCCATGGGCGAGAAGTGGTACCGGGCGACGAACCCCGACGGGAAGGCCCTCATCCGGCCCGCCCCCTACCTCCGCCCGAAGGAGTGGCCCGACGAGGAGTACCCCTTCCAGCTGACCACCGGCCGCACCATCTACCACTTCCACACCCGCACCAAGACCGGCCGGATCCCCGAACTCGCAGCCGCGGCCCCAGAGGTATGGGTGGAGATCGCGGATGCCGACGCCGCCCGCCTGGGCCTGGCCGAGGGTGACATCGTCGAGGTCACCACCCGGTGCGGCACCCTGCGCGGCCGCCTGCGTACGGGCACGGTGCGCCCCGGCGTCCTGTTCGTGCCCTTCCACTACGGCTACTGGGACACTCCTACCGCAAACGCCCCCGCCGCCGGGGCGCCGGGGCGAGCGGCCAACGAGCTGATCCCCATCCTGTGGGATCCCGTCTCGAAGCAGCCGCAGTTCAAAACCGCGGCCGCCGCCCTCGCTCTCGTCGAACGAGCCGAAGACCCGGCCGCAGGCCGACGGCGCGCGAACGACTGCGGCACGGTCAGGCCGAATGGGCTTCCTCGAAGGTGATCTCGCGGCTCGAACGGATATCGGCTCCCATGTTGCGCTGCATCATCCGCAGCGCCGCGTCCGCGAGACCACCGTCGATGTGGGCGACCGCGTCCCTGGCCACGACGACGTCGAGGTGGCGGATGTGGGCGTCCAGGGCCGAGTAGAGCACACACTGCTCGGTCACCTGCCCGCACAGCACCACCGTGCGTACCCCGAGCTGGGTCAGGAGGTAGGCCAGCGGGGTCTCATAGAAGACCGAGTGCCGGGCTTTGACGACGAAGAGGGATTCCTCGTCCGGCACGATCGGCTCAACCAAGTCGGCGCAGGGGCCGGCGAGAGCCGCTTCGAGGAGCTCGCCGTGATGGGAGCGCCAACGCCCGAAGTTGTCGTTCACATAGATCACCGGCGCATCAGCAGCCCGAGCCCGCTCCAGCAGTGCCTCGACGCCCGGCAGGGCCCCGCGGACCGAGCGCATGAGCACCTCGGCATCCGGGTGCTCGTAGGTGCTCAGCATGTCGATCACGATGAGCGCCGTCCGGCCCATGCCTCCACCTCCCGTCACCCACGGCTCCGTCCGACGGGCCGCACCCCCACCCTGCGGGATGACCGACCGGCCACCCCGCTCGCCAGGCCGGTCCGCGCGCGTGGACCACTCCACCCGGGGTACGCGCGCACTACCGGAAAGGAAACGAATTCCCAACTTGATCACCTTGGAAGGAGATGCTGAACATGAACGGCAAGGCACTGAACCAGCCGGCCACGCACCGGGTGCCGCCCGAAGAAGAGGCCCGCACGTGCCGTCCCGCCATCGTGCGCCAGACGCGCACCGAAGAGCCCACGGACGAGAAGAAGCCGGGCAACCCGGACTGGAACATCATCCGCGGCGAGGACTGACGCACGACGCCTGCGTCCGGCCCCGGCCCCGGCACGCACCGCGCCCCCGGAAGCCCCGCCCCCGGCAGCGCGTGCCGGGCCCGGCCCCGCGAGCAGCAGCCACCACCTGCCGCCCTCCCAACCCCCGATAGGCGGCAATCCACCACCGGGGCGGGATGCGACTGCATCACCGGGGTAGCCGGACCACATGGACACCACCGAAACCACGCCCCTGCGCGCCGTCGCCCTCGTCTGCACGCTTTCGCCCTCGCCGAAGCCGTCCAGCTCCCAGCTGCTGGCCGAACAGACCATGGCCGCGCTCGCCGACCACGGCGTCACAGGCAAGGTGATTCGCATTGCCGACCATGACGTCAAACCGGGCGTCGAGGTCGACATGGGCGACGGAGACGCCTGGCCTGAGATCCGGGCCACGATCCTGGGCTGCGACATCCTGATCCTGTCCACCCCGATCTGGCTCGGCCACCCCTCCAGCGTCGCCCAACGCGTCCTGGAGCGTCTGGACGCCGAACTCGGCGAGAGCGACGGCGAAGGCCGCATGCTCACCTACGGCAAGGTCGCCGGCGTGTGCGTGGTCGGCAACGAGGACGGCGCCCACCACGTCAGCGCCCAGCTCTTCCAGGGCCTCAACGACGTGGGCTTCTCCCTGGCCCCGAATGCCGTCACCTACTGGGTCGGCGAGGCCATGCAGGGCACCGACTACCAGGACCTCGATAAAACCCCCGAAAAGACAGCGGGCACCACCAAGACCCTGGCTGCGAACACCGCGCACCTTGCACGCCGTCTCAAATCCGCCGCGTACCCGCCCTCGTCCTGAGCCCCGCGCACCTGCCGGAAGGAGATCATGATGTCCTCCCACGACCAGCCCAACGACCCGGTGACCCGGTACCCGCGGCCCCCGTTCCCCGCGCAGGACCAGGACCATCCAGGCTCGACCGAGGCGATGGATCCCCGCCCCGATCACGGCGAGGACACCTACAAAGGCCACGGCCTGCTGGCCGGCCGCAGGGCCCTGGTGACCGGTGGGGACTCCGGGATCGGCCGCGCCGTCTGTCTCGCCTTCGCCCGCGAAGGCGCGGACATCGCGTTCACCCACCTGCCCGAGGAAGCCGGAGAGGCCGAAGAGACCACGCGCCTGATCCGGGAGGCAGGCCATACCGCGCTGGCCGTCGCCTGCGACATCCGGCACGAGGACCAATGCGCCGCCCTCGTCGACCAGACGGTGAGCGAGCTCGGCGGCATTGACCTGCTCGTCAACAACGCCGCCTACCAGATGTCCCAACCCGACGGCATCGAGGCGATCACCACTGAGCAGTTCGACCGCGTCATGAAGACCAACCTGTACGGAATGTTCTGGCTCACCAAGGCCGCCCTGGCCCACATGCCCCGCGGCGGCTCGGTGATCAACACCGCCTCCGTGCAGGGCTACCAGCCCAGTCCTCACCTCCTCGACTACGCCATGACCAAGTCCGCGATCATCTCCTTCACCCACAGCCTCGCCCAGATGCTCGCCGAACGCGGCATCCGCGCCAACGCCGTCGCACCGGGGCCGGTCTGGACCCCGCTCATCCCGGCGACGATGCCCGACCCGACCGACTTCGGAAAACAGTCACCACTGGGCCGGCCCGCACAACCCGCCGAGATGGCACCCGCCTACGTCTTCCTCGCCTCCGACCGGGCCTCCTACATCACCGGCGAGATCGTCAACGCCACCGGCGGCACCCCCCTACCGTGACCCTGACGAAGTACGGCAGCTCCCATGGAGCAGAACCGGCACGGGACGGCACGCTTGACTCGGCTCGCTGAAGGATCTTCACGAGGGTCTTCGCCGATCTCTCGTCCACCAGCTTGACCCCGAACTGCGTGCTGTCGAATTGGCGTCCCGGCGATGCCTCCAGCTGTAGCGCCGACCGTTCCACCGTTGACACCAGTCGGAGGCCGTCGGAATCTCGGCCAAGTCGGCCAGCGATAGCGCCTCCTGGGTCGAGCGCATCACTCATGGCGTTCCGCCTCCGCTACTTTCGCAGCATCGTTGACAACACGCCCGGACTGTCTGCAGAAGCAACGGTTCCCCTGGTGCCGCGAGCGCTTGGCCCCGATCTGCTTCTACGCGGTGTGCAGCCACCTGCGCCGACCGGCTCCCGCAGCGCGATCCGAGGCACCCAGCGCCACAATGCGTCGCTCGACTCCATCAGCACCGCTGTCACCGGCGAGGAGCTGGGAGACGGGCCGCGCCGCGTGTATGTGGCGGACAGCGCCTGGTAGATGATCCCAAGGTCTCCCCGGGGCCAGCCGGCCAGACGTGAACAACCTGATGGCGGGTGCCCGGGCCGCGCCCCATCGGAAGACCTCGTCCCGACGAGCGGGGGTCCCTGCGGACCTCGGTGACGACTGCCCCCACCAGGGCACGGTTGTCGGTGTGCCTGCGGCGTGGCGCACAGGCCCGGCCGGTGTGGCTACCGGGCGGCTGGGCACTGCGTGAGGGGCGCGCCTCAGCCGCGTGTTGTCGGGCCTCGGCCCCAGTGTGGCCTCGCTGGTCCTTGATCTTGACCATGCGCCCTGTCCGGCCCCGGTGGACGGCTTGGTCAAAGTGGATACGTGGGCGGCCGGGCGTTCGATCACCGTGGTGGCTCTCACGCCTGCCCACCACCTGTCAGGAATGCCTCGGCCTGGCGCTCCGGCGGTGCGTGCGGCCCCGGCCGGCCTCGGCGCAGACGAGGTCCCGGGCGCTACGCAGGACGAGGAAGCGCTGCTCCGGCAACTACGCCGACGGCTTGGGGTGGGGGTTCGGGTGGATCGGGCGGCAGGAATCCGGCGGGCCCGTCACCGGAGGCATCCCTGTTTCTGACGCTGGTGTCGCGGCTCGTCTGGCGGGTAGCGGGTGGGTGAGAATGTAGGGCGGGTGGTCCTTCGGGAGGTGAGGTGCTGTGGGGGACTTCTCTCTCTTCCCCGAGGACGCTGACCCTCCGATCGGTGCGGAGGACCTCAAGCGGCTGTCGCTGGCGTTCACGGGCTTGCTGTCGGGTGGCTCGGGCATCAACGCGCCGGCCGCGCTGTGCCGGGCGTGCGTGGATCTGCTGGACATCACCGGTGCCTCGGTTTCGCTGGGCGGGGACAACGACGCCCAGGCGTTGTGGTGGTCCAGCGATCCGGTGGCGGGACGCCTTGCAGAAGCCCAGTACACGCTCGGGGTCGGTCCGTGCCAGAGCGCCCTGGCCCTGGCGGCGCCGGTACTTGCCGCAGACTTGACGGGCGGCACGGATGCACGGCGCTGGCCGGTCTTCGCCCAGCAGGCCGTCGAGCTGGGTGTCCGGGCGGTGTTCTCGCTCCCGCTGGGCTCGGCCGGGCTGGCGGTGGGGACCCTCGATCTCTACCGCGACCGCCCCGGACCGCTCTCCGAGCGGGACCTGTCCTTCGCCTTCCCGGCCGCCGACGCCATCACCACCGCTCTCCTCGTCCTCCAGGCACAGGACGGCCCGGGGGATGAAGCGGCGTGGCTGGGTGTGGCGGAAAGCGACCATGAAGAGGTGCACCAGGCCACCGGCATGATCATGGTGTTCCTCGACCTAGACGCACAGCAGGCCCTGGCCCGCCTCCGGGCCCACGCCTTCACCCGGAGCCAGAGCGTCACCCAAGCTGCGCGTGACGTTCTCGCCGGAAGGGTCACGTTCGATGAATAGGCTCTCCCCGCACGGTGGGACCGGAGCAGGAAAGACGGTGACGGACATGAACCGCGAACAGGCGATCACCGAGGCTTTCGTCGGCCTCACCGACACCGTCGCCGACGACGTGGACCCCCTCACGCTCCTGCGCCGCCTGGTCGACCACTGCGTACGCCTCACCGGCATGGACGCGGCCGGAGTCATGCTGGCCAACGCCCGCGGCCGCCTGCAGTCGGCGGTCGTCACCGAGGAGCGGGTCGAGCTCACGGAGATGTTCCAGGCCCAGGCCGATGAAGGGCCTTGCATCGACTCCTATCACACGGGCGATGCCGTCCACGCCGACGACCTGGCCGCCAGCGACGAGCGCTGGCCGGTCTTCACCCCGCTGGCCCGGGCCGCCGGGTTCGCGGCTGCGCACAGCTTCCCCCTACGGCTGCGCGGGCAGAACATCGGCGCCCTGAACCTCCTCGCCCGCACCCCCACCCCCCTCACGCCGGATGACGTCCGCCTCCTTGCGGCGCTCGTCCACACGGCCACGACGTCCGTGGTGACGTGGAGCCGGGAGCCCCTGCGGCCGTACGACATCGTCACCCGCACTCAGGCCGCCCTCTCCGCCAAGGCCGTCCTCGACATGGCCACCGGCATGCTCGCCGCCACCGCACCCCTGACCATGGCCGAAGCCGGACAGCGCCTGCGGGGCTACGCGGCCTCCCAGCACCTACGCTCGGCCGACGTCGCCGAAGACCTTGTGCGCCGACGCCTCACACCGGCCACCGTCCTCGCTGGGACGCCCTGAGGTCTCGGCTCCGGCAGCCCTGCCGGCATGCCGCAGACGGCAGCGGCCCCGTCGGTGCGGGCATTGGCTCAGTGCGCCGGCGTTTTCACCCTTGCGGGGCGTCCTGTCGGGCTCCTGCGGCTCCGGTCTCTCTGGCCGCGGCGGCGAAGCCCTTGAGGCTGCGCAGCATGCGGGTGGGACTGCCCCGGCCGGCCTGCGGGCACAGGCTGTCGACGAAGTCCAGGAGGCGGCGGGGCTGGGGCTGCCAGTTGTAGGCGAAGAACGCGATGCCGTGCTCGTCCAGGCGGCGTACGAGGTCGAGGAGGGCGTGCAGGCCCACGACGTCGAGGAAGGTCAGTCGTCCCATGTTGCAGGCGACCACGTCGACGCCGGTGAGGTCCTCCTGGATCCCGTCAAGAGCGGAGCGGGTGTCCAGGTCCAGTTCGCCGGTGGGGTCGAGGTGCGCTGTCGGCCCGTAGCGCCTCGTCCGCATCCGGACGTCCATGGGACGCGCCTGACCGGTTTGGGCTTTCTCAACCCCCGGGCGGCGAACTTCGGAGTGCGGGGTGACCGACACAGCAGTGTTCCGGACGGTCAGCACGTCCTGGGCGCCGGTGATGTGCAACAGGCGGGCGACAGAGCGGCTCAGCGCGGTAAGGACGAGAGTCTTACCGACGTCGAGGGCCAGCTGATGCATGTCCAGCAGGACGTGCAGGCCGGAGCTGTCGCAGATGGTGACGGCGGCCAGGTCGACGTCGAGTCCACCGAGGCTGGCGTCCAGGGCTGCGGTGAGGTCGGCGCGCACTTCGGCGGCGTCGTCCATGTCGATCTCGCCGCTCACGCGGACTCGTGTCCGCTCGGGCCCGGGCGCGACGGCCACGGCCAGGCGTTCCTGAGGTGAGGTCATGGCCTTGCTCCCTTCGCCGCCCCGACGCATGGGAACGAGGGCCTAGCAGGGCAGAGGTTCAGTGGCCGGGTCGGCGGTTCGGGTATCAGCCGTGCGGATCGCGCTCACGCTGATCACCCTCGGCGGTAGGGGGCCCGGCCGCCCCGGCCCGGGGGTCCAGGTCGACCAGGACCTGCAGGAGGTCCGCGATCTGGTGTTGCCCCTCGGCCGGATGACGGAAGAGAGTCTCGGGCGTGACCGCGTAGTGGTTGCGGCGGCCGTTGCGTACCCGGGTCAGGTAGCCGGCGGTCTCCAGGTCCGTGACGATGGCCTGGGCCGCGCGCTCGGTGATCTGGCAGGTCTGGGCCATATCCCGCAGCCGCGTCTCGGGATCCTTGAGGATCATGGCGAGGATCCGGGCGTGGTTGGTGACGAACGTCCAGCTGGTCCGAGGCCGCACCGGCTCCATGTCCGACATTATATGATTTGCGATTCCGGTTTCGCCAGTCCCGTTCCCAGATTCCTGAACGCAGACGGGAGGCGACTGGCCGTTTCATCCGTATTCGTTGTGGCATCGTCTGAAGATCGCCTCCTTCCGGATGGAGGGCCTCGCCGGGGGCAGTCGCCTGATGCGCGCGCGGGCGCATCGTCTCGACTTCGGAGGTGCGGAGTGACCAGTACGGCTCTGACCTCGGGAACCTCGGCCACGGGCCTGGTGGTTCTCCCGGGGGTCTACCGCCCGCAGGCGGACAGCTGGTTCCTCGCCGAGGCGCTCGCCCGCGAACGCATCGGCCCGGGGACGAAGATGCTGGAGATCGGTACGGGCACCGGCGTGCTGGCCCTCCTCGGCGCGAGCCGGGGTGCCGAGGTCACCGCGGTCGACGTCTCCTGGGCCGCCGTGATCACAGCACGCCTGAACGCACTGCGCCGGCAGCTGCCCCTGCGGCTGGTCCACGGAGATTTCGCCGCCGGGACGGCCGGCCGGTCCTTCGACCTGATCATCGCGAACCCGCCGTACGTTCCCGCCCCGGGCACCGCACTGCCGTCACACGGGGCCGAGCGGGCGTGGGACGCGGGCCCCGACGGCCGGACGGTCATCGACCGGATCTGCGCGGACGCCGCGACGCGGCTGAGGCCGGACGGCATTCTCCTCATGGTGCACTCGGCCCTGTGCGGGGCGAAGACCACCATCGACCGGCTCCACTGCGCGGGCCTGGCCGCCGAGGTGACGGCGACCCGCCGCGTGCCGTGGGGGCCCGTGCTGCGCTCGCGCCGGACATGGCTGGAGCGCCAAGGCTTGGTGGCCGAGGACGAGGAATGGGAAAAGCTGGTGACGATCCGCGCCCGCCACGAGGACAACCCCTGCGTTTGAGCTGATATGGCACCCCTGGCGCAGAGCCCTCACCTAGCGAGGGCGACGAGCCTGCGGTATGCCAGCTGGTCCGCGCGCCGGGCGGTCAGGTGGACGCGAAGGGCACAAAGATGCTCCTTCAGGGCGGTGAACCCGGCGGTGTAAGCCTCTTCTTGCGCGCCGGCGGATGGCGGCACCCAGAGGATCAGGAGCTGTGCGTGCCGCCGGGTGCCTTCCGGACTGGCGAAGCACAGCTCGTGTGCCACCAGCCTCGGCTCATCCATCGGCAGTACTTGCACCGGTTCCTCTTCGGTCAGGTTGCCCTCGACCTCTGGGACCAGAACACCCGGCATTTGCGCGTAGCGGAGCGTCACCGTGTTGATCTCCCGCCTCTCCCTCAGATGCGGCAACGCCGCAAGACCAGGTGGCCCCGACCTGCGTCCGGCGGGGGCTCGGGGGAGCACGGCGGATACCGGGCTCGGAACGAGCGGCCTGTCGTCACGCAAAATCGGGGTAGCGCCCCGATCATGGATGCCATGGCCCTGGCGGAGCTGCGGGACGCAACCGCAGTCGACGAATTCCTCTCCCGCCCCTCGCCCGTCCTTCTGCTGATCGGCTCCGCCGACCCGGACGAGCAGCCGGACGCGGTCCTGGCGTCCTTGTGCGCGTTGGGACCTACCGGCACAGTCGCCCGAGCACACCCGTACGGAGGAGCTGCCGATCGGCGGGTACGTCGCTACCTGTCTCATCTGCCGCAGACGGACAGGGCATGTCTGGTCCTCATGCAGGGCGCCGTGGTGCTCGACGTGCTGCGGAGCACGGATGTCGAGGCCCACGGGGAACGATGGGCATCGGCCCACTTCGCGGAACGTTTCCTCACCCCTCTGGCCGACAGGTGACCCGTGGGCTCTTGCCTGCCGGCCCCTGCGGGGTGGCGTTCCGTCGCCTCCCGGCCCCTCACAAGAAGGTGCGTGTTTCGGCGGTCCTCCACAGACTGAGACCGGAGCGGCACAGCCTGCCTGCCCCGATGCCTCCCCACCCATGGAGTCCACCGTGACCGTACGGAAACCGCTGAACGTGGGACCCGCTCGTGAGATCAGGGTGGCGTCCGTACCTGCCGGCCACGTGTACGTTCGGCACTGCTCCGCCGCGGAGCCCGACGGCGTTACCCGGCTGTCGGATCCTCGCCCGAACGGAGCCCCCAGTACGTCACAGCGCTGGTGGCCGCCGGTGATGCTCGACCCGGACTGGGTGGGTGCTCACCACGAGGACTTCGATGTCTTCCACCTGCACTTCGGCTTCGACGCCCAGAGCCCTGCCCAGCTCTCCGCACTCGTGGACGCTCTTCGCCTGCACGGGAAACCGCTCGTCTATACGGTGCACGACCTCCGCAATCCTCATCAGCCGGACCCTGCCACCCACGATGCAGCCCTCGACGTGGTCATCCCCGCAGCCGACCATCTGATCACCCTGACTCCCGGCGCGGCCCAGAGCATCCGCAGCCGCTGGAACCGGACAGCAACCGTGCTGCCCCACCCGCACGTGGTGGAACTGGCACGCCTCACCCGCCCCCGGCCGGTCCGCGACCGCTTCCGGGTCGGCGTGCACGCCAAGAGCCTGCGCCCCAACATGTCCGTCCTCCCCGTGGTACGAGTCCTCGCGGACACGGTGGCCGAACTCAGTAGTGCCGAGCTACAGGTCAACATCCACCGAGAGGTGGCCGATCCCAGATCCGCAGCCCACGCTCCGCACCTCCTCCAGGCGCTGGAAGAGCTGGCGGACCGAGGGCGCCTCACCCTCACCGTCCACGACTACTTCGACGACGACCAGCTCTGGGACTACCTCGCGTCTTTGGACCTGTCGGTGCTGCCCTACCTCTTCGGCACCCACTCCGGATGGCTGGAGGCGTGCCACGACCTGGGCACCGCCGTCGCCGCCCCGGACTGCGGCTTCTACGCCCAGCAGCGCCCCTGTCTGACCTACGGCCACAGCCAGCAAGGGGGCCTCGACGAGGGATCTTTGCGCGCGGCGGTGCAGACGGCGTACGAGGAGCGGCCGGCGCCGCGGGCCACCGAGCAGCACCGCACGCAGGAGCGGGACGCACTCGCCGCCGCCCACCGAGCCCTGTACACGAGCACGCTGCAATGAGCAGCCTGCGTGTGGCCCTCATCGCATCCGCGCGCTTTCCGATCAGTGAGCCGTTCGCCGGAGGACTGGAAGCACATACGTGGTGGCTCGCCCACGCCCTGCACCGGCGGGGCCACCGCGTGGAGCTCTTCGCCGCACCTGGCTCCGACCCGAGGCTGGGCGCCCGTGAACTTGCAGTACGTCGCCCCAGGCTCAGTCAGGCGGCGCGCTCCGATGCGAGCATGCCCAGTGCCATGTGGATGGAAGAGCACCATGCCTATCTGGGGCTGATGCTGGACCTGGCGCGAGACGGTGAGCACCGATTCGACGTGGTGCACAACAACAGCCTGCATCACCTCCCCGTCGCCATGGCGTCGGCACTGCGCATTCCCGTGGTGACCACGCTCCACACGCCGCCCACGCCGTGGCTGGAGTCCGCCATCACCGCCCAGGAAAGCTGCCCGGTGACGTTCACGGCCGTCAGCCGGTTCACCGCCGACGCCTGGCAGGCGACCGTCCCCTCCGCCCGAGTGGTGCGCAACGGTATCGACATGGACTTCTGGCGGCCGGGGCCGGGAGGCGGCAGCCTCGTGTGGTCCGGCCGCATGGTCCCCGAAAAGGCACCCCACATGGCGATCACATCCGCTCGTGCGGCCGGGATGGCACTGCGGATCGCGGGGCCGATCTCGGATCGGACGTACTTCGCGGACCGGATCGAGCCCCTGCTGGGAGAGGACGTGCGCTACGTCGGCCACCTGGACCGCCGTGAGCTCGCCGAACTCCTGGGTTCCGCGAGCGCAGCGCTGGTAACGCCCAGCTGGGACGAACCCTACGGACTCGTGGTCGCCGAGGCGCTGGCCTGCGGCACGCCAGTCTGCGGCTTCGACCGCGGCGCACTGTCAGAGATCCTCACACCGGACTGCGGCCTCCTGGCACCTCCCGGTGACGTCGAGGCGTTGGCGCAGCTCATTCCCCGCGCCACAAAGCTCGATCGCCGTGACGCCCGCCGCAGGGCGGAGCAGTTCTGCTCCCTCGACCGCACCGCCGACGCCTACACGGACCTGTACGAGGAGGTGGCGCAGTGATCGGCTACTACGTCCACCACCAGGGCCTCGGCCACCTGCACCGGGCCCAGTGCATCGCCGCGCACGTACAGGACACGCTGACCATCCTGTCCTCCCTTCCCCGGCCGGAAGCGTGGACACGTGAGTGGGTGCCGCTGCCCCCGGACAGCGACGACGCCCCTGTGGACCCTACGGCTCGTGGGCGCCTGCACTGGGCGCCGGTCCACCACCAAGGCCATCAGGAGCGGATGGGGACCATCGCCGAGTGGATCAGGCGGACGCGTCCCACGCTGTTCGTCAGCGACGTATCGGTGGAGGCCGCCGCGCTGGCCCGCCTGATGGGCACCCCGGTCGCGATCGCTGCCATGCGCGGCGACCGCAGTGATGAAGCCCACCGCCTGGCCTACGATCTTGCGGACGCCCTCATCGCTCCCTGGCCCGAGTCCTTCCCCGAGCGGGACTGGCCAGCGCACTGGCATGCCAAGACCCTGCACACCGGCAGCATCTCCCGCTACGACGGCCGCCCGCATCTCGCCTCCGGCAGCGATGACCCGCCCTCCCGGAAGGAAGTAGTGGTGATGCTGGGGGCCGGAGGGACTGACGTCACCGATCGTGAACTCGAGGAAGCGATCCGCGCCACCCCCGACTGGTCCTGGACCTTCCTCGGCGGCCCGCGGGCCCACTGGACCGACGACCCGTGGCCGCTGCTGTGCCGCGCGGACGTCGTCGTCACCCACGCGGGCCAGAACGCCATCGCCGAGTGCGCGGCCGCCCGCGTTCCCACCATCGTCATCCCCCAGGACCGCCCCCACGGGGAGCAGCGCGCGACCGCCCGAGCCCTGCACGCGGCAGGTCTGGCGACCGTGCGGGACAGCTGGCCGGCCCCGCACGCCTGGGCCAGACTTCTGGTGGAAGCAGCCGCCCTGCAAAATCGCTGGGAACGCTGGTCTCCCGGCGATGGCGCCCAGAGAGCAGGACGTCTGCTCACCGAACTGGCTCGGCGCACACCGAGGCAGCCCGTATGCGTAGCGCAGTGATCACCATCGCGGCGGGCCGCCACTCCCATCTGCTGCTGCAGCAGGACGGTCTCACACGTAGCCCCCGCGCCCCGGACCACTATGTCGTCGTCTCCATGGCCGACCCCGAAATCCAGGACGTCGTAGCCGGCAGGAACCCGGTCGCGGACGTCATCTTCGTCCCCCTGGAGGACGGGCGTCTGCCGTTGGCCGCCGCCCGCAACGCCGGCGCCGCACGAGCCCTGGCAGCCGGTGCGGACCTCCTGGTCTTCCTCGACGTGGACTGCGTCCCCGGCCCCACCCTCCTCGACGGATACACCCGTGCCGCCCAGGACGGCGCCCTGCTCTGCGGCACCATCGCCTACCTGCCGCCCCCACCCGCCCAGGGCTACCGGCTCGACGACCTCGCCGACATGGCACCGCCCCACCCGGCCCGCCCCACACCCGCAGACGGGCAAGTCTTCCGTGGAGGAGACCCCCGGCTGTTCTGGTCACTGTCGTTCGCCCTCACCGCCCGTACCTGGAACCACATCGGCGGGTTCTGCGCGGACTACACCGGCTACGGCGCCGAGGACACCGACTACGCCTCCACCGCAACCCGGCTCGGCGTGGACCTCTGGTGGGTCGGCGGGACACCTGCCTATCACCAATACCACCCGACCCAGCACCCTCCCGTCCAGCACATCGACGACATCATCCGCAACGGAGCCCTCTACAGGCGTCGTTGGGGGACATGGCCCATGGAGGGCTGGCTGCGCGACTTCGAACAGCTAGGACTGGTGCAGTACATCCCCGCCACGGACACGTGGTGCAGAAGGTGAAGCCCCGTACAGTCCTTGATCTTCGCGCGTTCAAGCACTGAGAAACTCCATGGGACGGCCACGCGACCGGCGCGCTGGCACCGGTGCAGACAGCACCGACAGCGAAAGAAGGCTACCCCGGTGGCCCCCGCATCCTCAGGCGTGCCTGGCGGGAAAGATCAGCAGCTTCTGCGGCGGGGCCAGCGTTGGCGTTCCAGGGTGGTAGTCGTACAAGCGACCTGCAAGCCAAAGGCGCGGCGTGTTGTCCCGGCTGCGGCTGGTCAGACACCCGCCCGGGATGCGGTCGGCGCGCCATCCCTCGTAGACGGCGTCCCGGTGTTGGCCGGGCCCCCCGGGCCGCGCCCCCCCCGCGGGGGGCGCACAAGGGGGGGGGGGGGGGGGGGCCCCCCCGGGGGGGGGGGGGGGGTTGGGGGGGGGTGGGGGGG
Source organism: Streptomyces sp. NPDC047014 (assembly GCF_040644195.1). Taxonomy (NCBI): domain Bacteria; kingdom Bacillati; phylum Actinomycetota; class Actinomycetes; order Kitasatosporales; family Streptomycetaceae; genus Streptomyces; species Streptomyces sp. NPDC047014. Next base: position 28,274 of record NZ_JBEYVX010000015.1, read on the forward strand.
GGGGGGGGGGGGGCGCGGGGGGGCCCGGCGGGGTGGCCTGCGGCAGGCTGCTCATCGCGGGCTCACCTCCGCCGGTCGTCGCGGCGGCGGAACAGGTCCCCGGCGTCCAGGTCCCCGTCGAGGAAGCGGCCGGCGACGAAGCCGACGGCTCCGAGGGCCGCCACCAGCAGGAAGGCACCGAAGCCGCCGAAATACCCGGCGAACCCCAGGGCCATGCCGGCCAACAGGCCGGCGACCGCCATGCTCATGTGGGCTCCTCTCGGCTACTGGAGTCGGGACTCCGGCTCCTCGTCGGGCTCATCGGGCAGTTTGACGTCGCTCACGGCGATGTTGACCTCGACGACCTCCAGGCCGGTCATGCGCTCGACCGCGGAGACGACGTTCTCACGGACCGCCCGGGCCACCTCGCGGATCGACACGCCGTAGTCGACGACGATCTCCAGATCGAGGGCCGTCTGGACCTCGCCGACCTCGGCCTTGACCCCGCGGGTGACCGAGGCGGACTTCCCGCCGCCGGGAACCCGGTCGCGGACGGCGCCGAGGGTGCGGGAGAGGCCGCTGCCCAGGGCGTGGACGCCGACCACCTCACGGGCGGCCAGACCGGCGATCTTCTCGACCACCCCGTCCGCGATGGTGGTGCGGCCCCGGTCGCCGGGTGCCTTGTGGGAGCCCCCTGATGCGCTGTCGGTCATCGCGTGTCCCTTCACGTGTACGGACTCACTCCGCACCACGTTAGGCGCGCGCGGACAGGACGGCGCCCCGGGACTACGCCGGTCGGCGTGCTCCCGGGGCGCGGCACGGCACGCATCACCCGTTCGGGTCAGTCGGAGAGTCCTGCCAGGTCGCGCAGCCGGCGGGCCTGGGCGGCGCGCTCGGCGGCGCGCTGGTCGTCGTACGGGCGGGACTGCGCGGCGCGCAGCAGGGCCTTGGTCTCGATCACGGCATCCCGCGGCGGGGCCAGCAGGGCGGTGGTGAGGTCCTGCACGGCGGCGTCGAGCTCGTCGGCGGGGACCACGAGGTTGGCGAGGCCGACCCGCTCCGCCTCCTCGGCGTGGACGAAGCGGCCGGTCGCGCAGATCTCCAGCGCGCGGGCGTAGCCGACGAGGGAGGCCAGCGGCTGGGTGCCGGCCAGGTCGGGTACGAGGCCCAGGCTGGTCTCGCGCATGGCGAACTGCACGTCGTCCGCGACAACGCGCAGGTCGCAGGCGAGGGCGAGCTGGAAGCCGGCGCCGATGGCGTGCCCCTGCACGGCGGCGACGGAGATGATGTCGTTACGCCTCCACCAGGTGAACGCCTCCTGGTACTCGGAGATCGTGGCGTCGAGCAGTTCGTCGCTGCCGCGCGCCAGATCGAGGAAGGACGGCTCGCCCTCGAAGCCTTCGGGGGTGAACGCCTGCCGGTCGAGCCCTGCGGAGAAGGACTTGCCCTCGCCGCGCAGCACGACCACCCGGACGGTGCCCGGCAATGACCTGCCCGCCTCGGCCAAAGCCCGCCAGAGCGCGGGGGATTGGGCATTTCGCTTGGCCGGGTTGGTCAGTGTCACCGTGGCGACCGTGTCGTCGACGGTGAGCCGTACGCCGTCCTTGTCGAGCAGAGCCATCTGTGTGCCTCCGGTGTGCAGTCGGCCGCAAGCCCGGCCTAAGTGACTGCACAGTAACCACCCGGCCGGCCTGCGGGCCGACCGGGGGTCACCGAAGGGAACGTCGGATCATGTGGGCCTCGGAGCGGTTGGAGCCGTGGAACGGTGGGGCCGGGGTCAGGGCGTAGCGGCCTTCTTGCCGCGCGTGGCGCCTCCGCGCCCGCGCAGCGAGACCCCGGACTCACTGAGCATCCGGTGGACGAATCCGTAGGACCGGCCGGTTGCCTCGGCCAGCGCCCGGATGCTCTCACCGGAGTCGTACTTCTTCTTCAGGTCTGCCGCGAGCTTTTCACGCGCGGCGCCGGTCACCCGGCTGCCCTTCTTCAGAGTCTCGGCCACCCGTGCCTCCTCATGGGAAGTGCGCTCTGGACTTCTCATGATCACCCCTCCCACGCTTCCTGGCCACCCATTCAGCAAGGTCGGTACGGCGGCATTTCCCGAGGGGTGGACATGCGGGCCGTACGGAGTCGCCCGCTCCACCGCATGACTTCCGTCACACTCCGCCGCCCTCGGCAGAAATCACCAGGTCAGCGGCGCGGAACCGGAAAACGAACGGCCCCGGCCGCGCCCGCGAGGGGGTGCGGCCGGGGCCGTCGTACGGCGCGCGACGGTACGAGACCGTCTCACTCAGATGATGGATCACCCGTGAGCCGAATGATCCATAAGGAATTGGATCAGAAGCGGAACCGGAACCGGAACCTCAGGCGAGGGCCACCAGGTCCCGGTAGTCCGGGCCCCACAGGTCCTCCACGCCGTCCGGGAGCAGGATGATCCGCTCCGGCTCCAGCGCCTCCACGGCGCCCTCGTCGTGCGTGACGAGGATGACCGCGCCCTTGTACGTGCGCAGCGCGCCCAGGATCTCCTCGCGGCTGGCCGGGTCGAGGTTGTTGGTGGGCTCGTCGAGGAGCAGCACGTTCGCCGAGGAGACCACCAGCGTGGCCAGGGCCAGCCGGGTCTTCTCGCCGCCGGAGAGCACCCCGGCGGGCTTGTCCACGTCGTCCCCGGAGAAGAGGAAGGAGCCGAGCGTCTTGCGTACGTCGACCAGGTCCAGGTCGGGCGCGGAGGAGCGCATGTTCTCCAGGACCGTGCGGTCCGGGTCCAGGGTCTCGTGCTCCTGGGCGTAGTAGCCGAGCTTGAGCCCGTGGCCGGGGGTGACCTGGCCGGTGTCGGGCTGCTCGGCGCCCGCGAGCAGCCGCAGCAGGGTGGTCTTGCCGGCGCCGTTGAGGCCCAGGATGACCACGCGGGAGCCCTTGTCGATGGCCAGGTCGACGTCGGTGAAGATCTCCAGGGAGCCGTAGGACTTCGACAGGCCCTCGGCGGTCAGCGGGGTCTTGCCGCAGGGCGCCGGGTCCGGGAAGCGCAGCTTGGCGACCTTGTCGGAGACGCGGACGGCCTCCAGCCCGGACAGCAGCCGCTCGGCGCGCTTGGCCATGTTCTGGGCGGCGACCGTCTTGGTGGCCTTGGCGCGCATCTTGTCGGCCTGGGAGTTCAGGGCCGCGGCCTTCTTCTCGGCGTTCTGGCGCTCGCGCTTGCGGCGCTTCTCGTCGGCCTCGCGCTGCTGCTGGTAGAGCTTCCAGCCCATGTTGTAGACGTCGATCTGGGAGCGGTTGGCGTCCAGGTAGAAGACCTTGTTCACGACGGTCTCGACCAGGTCGACGTCGTGGGAGATCACCACGAAGCCGCCGCGGTAGTTCTTGAGGTAGTCCCGCAGCCAGACGATCGAGTCGGCGTCGAGGTGGTTGGTGGGCTCGTCGAGGAGCAGGGTGTCGGCGTCCGAGAAGAGGATCCGGGCGAGCTCGACGCGGCGGCGCTGACCGCCGGAGAGGGTGTGCAGCGGCTGGCCGAGGACCCGCTCCGGGAGGCTGAGGGCGGCCGAGATGGTCGCCGCCTCGGACTCGGCGGCGTATCCGCCCTTGGTCAGGAACTCGGTCTCCTGGCGCTCGTACTGCTTGAGGGCCTTCTCGCGGGTGGCGCCGGAGCCGGTGGCGATGCGCTCCTCGTTCATCCGCATCTTCTTGAGCAGGACGTCGAGGCCGCGGGCGGAGAGGATCCGGTCGCGCGCGAGGACGTCGAGGTCGCCCGTGCGGGGGTCCTGCGGGAGGTAGCCCACCTCACCCGAGCGGGTGATGGTGCCGCCGGCGGGCATGCCCTCGCCGGCGAGGCACTTGGTGAGGGTGGTCTTGCCCGCTCCGTTGCGGCCGACGAGGCCGATGCGGTCGCCCTTGGCGATGCGGAAGGAGGCGGACTCGATGAGGATGCGGGCGCCGGCGCGCAGCTCGATGCCGGTGGCGGTGATCACGGAAATGCTCCAGGGCGGTCGGGACGGCGGAAGAGGGGGGCAGGACGCGATGCTTCGACGCCGCTAATCCGCGAGGAGATTTGCCATGGGAGTCATTCTACCGGGGGTGCGCAACCGGTTTCCGGGGCGCCGTCCGGGGCATCCGCGCTCCCGGACCGGCGTACCGCGTCCCCCGTCCGGCCCAGCGGGGCGGCGTGAGGGGCCGATGCGCGCCGGGACGAACGGGTCGATACTCGGCAGGACGGCCGCGGGGCGGCGTCTCCATCACGAGGGCGGTGCGGGATGCAGTTCGACGACAACGCCAACCTGGACACCTCCGAGGTCAAGGACGTGCGCGGGAGCCGCGTCCCGGGCGGGCGGGCCACGATCGGCGGCGGGCTCGTCGGCATCGTCGCGGTGATCCTCGGGCTGATCTTCGGCGTCGGCCCGGACCAGCTGGGCCTCTCCCCCGGCGAGGAGGAGCCCTCGGCGGCGGCCTCCTCGGTGAACCAGGTGCAGCAGGCGTGCCGGACGGGCCAGGACGCGAACGCGCGGGAGGACTGCCGGCTGGTCGCGGTGGTCAACAGCACCCAGGACTACTGGCGCCAGGAGTTCACCCGGCGCCAGGGCACGTACGCACCGGCCTCGACGGTGTTCTTCACCGGCCGGGTGAACACGGCCTGCGGCGCCGCCACCTCCGCGGTGGGCCCCTTCTACTGCCCGGCCGACCGGCAGGTCTACCTGGACCTGGGCTTCTTCGACGAGCTGCGGACGAAGTTCGGCGCGAGCGGCGGCCCCTTCGCCCAGGCGTACGTCGTCGCCCACGAGTACGGGCATCACATCCAGAACCAGCTGGGCACCCTCCAGCGCGCCCAGGACGGGCAGCAGGGCGCCAACAGCAACGCCGTCAAGGTCGAGCTCCAGGCCGACTGCTACGCGGGGGTCTGGGCGCACAACGCCACCCGCACCCCGGACGAGTCCACCGGGCGGCCCCTCATCACCAATCTGACCGACCAGGACATCCGGGACGGGCTGGACGCGGCCGCGGCCGTCGGCGACGACCGGATCCAGGAGAAGTTCCAGGGCCGGGTGAACCCGGAGTCCTGGACCCACGGCTCGGCCGAGCAGCGCCAGCAGTGGTTCTACCAGGGCTACCGGACGGGCGACATGGCCCAGTGCAACACCTTCCGCTGACTGCCGGTCCCGCCTGCCATGCTGGGTGACGCGGGTCACCATCACGAGAGGGAGTGATCGTCATGGCAGGCGTTCCGTCCATCTGTCCCACGCTGGTCTACCGCGACGCGAAGGCGGCCATCCGGCTGCTGACCGAAGCCTTCGGCTTCAGCCAGGTCGCGGTGTACGAGGGCGAGGACGGCTCGGTGGTGCACGCGGAGCTGGCGTACGGCAACGGCATGGTGATGCTCGGCAGCAAGGGCACCGGCAGCGTCTTCGACAAGGCCATGGAGGGCGGTGGCCCCTCGGGCACCTATGTGGTCGTGGAGGACGTGGACGCCCATCACCGGCGGGCCGCCGAGCACGGGGTGGAGATCCTGATGGAGCCCACCGACCAGGACTACGGCTCCCGCGACTACATGGCGCGGGACGCCGAGGGCAACATCTGGAGCTTCGGGACGTACGCGCCGCAGGTCTGAGACCGGCGGCGCGTACGCGCGTAGCGCGGTGCTCAGACGCCGCCGGTGTGGACCTGGAAGGCGGCCCGGCGCACGGCCTTGGCCAGCGCCGGGTCGGGGTGCGCCGCGGCCAGCGCGACCAGCACCTGCACGGTGCGCGGATGACCGACGGCGCGGACCTCGTCCAGCAGCCGCGGGACGGTGGTGCGCACCGCCGAGTCCAGGTGGCGGGCCAGCAGCTCGGCCTCGCCGTGGTCCGCGATGGCCGCCGCGGTGTCCACCCAGAGCCAGGTGGACTCCTCGGCGGTGAGCACGTGCTGGGCCTCGTCGGGGTCGATGCCGTCGTGCTCGGCGAGCCAGAGCAGCGCGTACGGGCGCAGCGCGGGCTCCCGGACGGCGGCGCGCACCTCGGGCTCGGCGGGGGCGCCGACGACCCGCAGCGCCTCGAAGGCCAGGCCGCGCAGCAGGGCGTCCTCCCCGCGGGCGGCCTGCAGCAGCTCGGCGACGGCGTGGCCGACGGGCCGGGCGGCGAGCCACGCCCGGTACTCGGCGCGGGCGGGGCCGGGGGTGAGCCGGGCGCAGCCGTGCAGCATGGCGGCGGCGGACTGCTCGATGTTCCCGGCGGGGCTCTGCGCGGCGACGCAGATCTGCTCCAGCTTGACCCAGACGGCCCAGCTCCCGAGCGGGGTGAGGGTGGCCCGGGCGGGGCCGAGGGTGACGGCGTCCACGGCGGCGAGCCCGCCGAGCGCCCAGCGCAGCAGCCGGGCGAGCGGGAAGGGCCGGCCGTCCTCGGCGGCGGCACCGGCCGGGGCGACGGAGGCGGGCGCGGGTGCGGCGGGCGCGGCCACGGCGCAGGCGGCGGCCGGGGCGGGAGCCTGAGCCGGGGCAGGTGCCTGAGCCGGAACCTGCGCCGCGGCGGTCCGGGCCGCCGCGGGCTCGGCCTCGTAGGGGATCTCGCACCGCTCGTCGCGCAGTTCGCTGACGCGCTGCCCGAGCAGGTCGAGCAGGTCCGGGACGGTCACCGGCCCGGCGGACAGCTGGAGCAGCGACAGGAGCTGCGGCATGGCCTCGACCACCTCGGCGACGGCCGCGGGGGCGATGTCGGCGGGGGCCGGGTGGACCAGGGACCAGGCGTCGAAGAGGGCGACCCAGCCGCGCAGGACGGCGGTGTCGTCGCGGTCCCAGGCGCGCAGCCGCCAGCCCGGCCGGGCATGGCCGCCGTGCACCTCGACCAGGCCGGCCAGCCGGGCGCGGTCCCAGCCGACACGGATCTGGCCGTGCGTCAGGCCCAGTTCCTCGGCGGCGCGTTCCACGTAGGCGGCGGGCAGCGCTCCGGTGGGGGCCGGGCTCGCGCCGTCCCCCGCACCGAGGTGGAGCTCGGCCCAGCGGGTCAGCCGGACGGCGTCGGCCAGCGAGGCCCGGGCCCGGTTCGCGAGGTCGGCGGTGGCCGGCGTGCCCGCCGGGGGCCGCGGAGCGGGCCGGGTCCGGCGGTCGGTCACCGCCTTGCGGGCCGTCGCGACGGAGCGCGGGGAGACGAGTCGGAGTCTGGAGTCGCGAGCCAACTGCTCATCAGGCTTTCGGGACGTCACGGAAGCAGTCTCGCCCGTCACCGGCCGAAAGCCCAAACGGAATGGGCTCCTTCCGCCACCGGCCCCGGGGCAGACCGGGACAAGCCGCCCGCAGGACCCGCTCCGTCACACGGCCTTCACATCAGCGGGGTGAGGAAGCGGCGCAGGGTCTCCTCGTAGCCCGCGGGGTCGGCGTTCCACATGGCGCCGTGTCCCGCCTCCGGCACGGTGTGCAGGGTGACGAGGTCGGGGCGGGCGGCGGCGAGCCTGCGGGAGGGCTCCCAGGGGGCGAGCGTGTCGTCGGGCCCGTGGAAGATCAGTACGGGGACCCGCAGGGCGGCGGGATCGGCGCCCGGGGGCCGCCGGTCGGCGCGCAGGCCCGCCCGGCTCTCGGCGGAGCGCACCGCGAGCGGCAGTACCGCGGCCGGGGTGCGGCGCGCGGCGGCGAGGCCGCGCAGGGTGGCGTGCCGGTCGAGGACCGGGGAGTCCAGGACGAGGCCGGAGATCCGGTCGGCCAGCGCCGAGCGTTCGAGGGCGTGCAGGGCCATGGTGGCGCCGGTGGACCAGCCGTGCAGGATCACCCGGCGGGCGCCGTAGCGCAGGGCGTAGCGGATGGCGGCGTCGAGGTCGCGCCACTCGGACTCCCCGAGGTGGCCGAGGCCGTCCGGGGAGGCGGGGGCGCCGAGGTCGCCGCGGTAGGCGAGGGCGAGGACGGGCAGCCGGTGGCGGTGCAGGAGGGGCATGACCGCCATCGGGTGCTCCCGGGTGGCGCCGAGCCCGTGCACGGTGATCACCCAGGTGTCCCGGATGGCGGGCACGAACCAGGCGGGCAACGCCCCGAGCTCCCCGGGCACGTCCACATCGGCGTGGTCGAGGCCGAGGGCCGAGCGCGGGTCCCCGGCGTACACCTGCGGGGTGAGGGTGACCCGGGTGCCGGGGGCGAGGCGGCCGTGGGTGACGGCGAGGAGGCGGCGGACGACGGTGTCCGGGCCGTGACCGGCCCCGGGCAGCACCTCCCCGACGGCGGCGTGCAGCCCGGGGGCGGTGAGGCCGTAGACACCGGGGCGAAGGGAGAGGAGGGAGCGGGTCAGCTCGACCCGGTCCTCCGCGGCCGAGTGGACGCTGAGCCGGCGCCCGCCGGGCAGGGGCCGCCCGGGCTCGGGCCGCAGGGCCGCGTCGGCGGCGTACCTGCCGAGCGCCACGGCGGCCGCGCCCGCGCCGAGAAGGGTCGTGGTGACGGCCGCTGCCGTCGCAGTCACGGTACGCACTGCTCCAGTGTCGGGCTGCGAGCTCCTGCGGGCCACCGGAAGCGGAATCCAGCGCGTCGCCGGAGGAGATCACTCCGGCGGGAGCGGAGGGGTGAGTGATCTAGGTCTCTTTCGGGGGGCGGGAGGCGGGGCCGGGGGTGCTCGTGGGTACCTGCCGGGGGGTCCGTTCGCCCGGTCCTGACGTGCATTAATAGCGATATCGGCGGATGAATCAGGACGAATGTCCGGATCACGCCCCGTGCCCGTACACCGCTCCGCCCGAGCCAGTTCACCTTCCGTTCATCCAGGTTGCCTACGTTCGCCGAGCCACTGACGCCAAACAGAAGCCTGGGTAAATGGAGCACATAACGCTTCTCCTCGGGATCGTGATCATCACCGCTCTCGTGTTCGACTTCACGAACGGTTTCCACGACACGGCCAACGCGATGGCCACCACCATCTCGACCGGCGCCCTCAAGCCCAAGACCGCGGTGGCCATGTCCGCCGTGCTCAACCTCGTCGGCGCGTTCATGTCCGTGGAGGTCGCCAAGACGATCTCCAAGGGCCTCGTCAACGAGGAAGGCATCCAGCCAGAGGTGATCTTCGCCGCCCTGGTCGGCGCGATCCTCTGGAATCTCGTCACCTGGCTGGTCGGACTCCCGTCCAGTTCCTCCCACGCCCTGATGGGCGGCCTGATCGGTGCCGCGGTCGCCTCCGCCGGCATCGGCGCGGTCAACGGCGGAGTCGTCGTGACCAAGGTCCTCATCCCCGCGATCGCCGCCCCGCTGGTGGCCGGCATCGCCGCGTACCTGGCCGCCAAGCTGACCTACAAGCTGGGTGGCAAGGTCGGCGAGAAGACCTCCGCCAAGGGCTACCGCGCCGGTCAGATCGCCTCGGCCGGTCTGGTCTCCCTGGCGCACGGCACCAACGACGCGCAGAAGACGATGGGCATCATCACCCTGGCCCTGATCGCCGGCGGCGCGCTCGCCCCCGACGCGAACCCGCCGGTGTGGGTCATCGTCTCGGCCGGTATGGCCATCGCGCTCGGCACCTACCTGGGCGGCTGGCGCATCATCCGCACCATGGGCAAGGGCCTGACCGACCTCCAGCCGCAGCAGGGCTTCGCCGCCCAGACCTCGGCCGCGTCCGTCATCCTCGCCTCCTCGAACCTGGGCTTCTCGCTCTCCACCACCCACTCGTGCTCCGGCGCGGTCATGGGTGCCGGTCTGGGCCGCAAGGGCGGTGTGGTCCGCTGGTCCACCGCCACCCGCATGTTCGTCGCCTGGGGTCTGACCCTGCCGGCCGCCGCACTGGTCTCCGCCGGTGCCGAGCTGGTCATGCGCGTCGGTGACGTGGGCGTGGCCGCCGTCACGGTCTTCCTGGTCGGCTCCTGCCTGGCCATCTGGCTGATCTCGCGCCGCCAGGTCGTCGACCACCACAACGTCAACGAGGTGGAGCCGGCCGGCGCCACCGAGGAGCCGGGCGTCGTCACCACCGCGATGGCCGCCGTCACCGTCCCGCCGACCGTCGCCGCCGCCGGTACCACCGCCGCCGTCACGGACGAGGACCTCAAGGCCACCATCCCAGCCGCGACCCAGAACGAGGCGGCCCCGGCCGCCGCGGTCTGACCGCGGCCAGGACGACCGAGACCAGAGACACAGAGGAACCGGCAGTATGAAGATCGACTGGGCAGCGCTCGGCTCCGTGTTCGGGGTCAGCCTCCTCGCCACCGTCGCCCTCGTGGCCCTCTTCACCCTGGGCCTGGTGGGCCTGTCCAAGCACGAGACCGCCACCGAGCAGGGCGGTACGGCCACCCTCGCGCGCAGCGGCGCCTACGCCTGCTTCGCCGTCATCGCGGCGGCCGTGGGCTACGGGATCTACCTGATCGTCGCCTGATCCGCCGCCCCGCGGCCGGCCGGGCTCGAAGGCTCCCTCCGGGTTTGTCCCGGAGGGAGCCTTTCGCATGCCCCGCCCCTCCTCCGCCGCAGGTCAACGGCGAGTTGACGGGCCTTCTGGGTGCGTGGTGGACTGCCCGAGCCAATACGGCGGCATGGAGAGGAAGTCCGGTGCGATTCCGGCGCGGTCCCGCCACTGTCACCGGGGAGCGCACGCCGTGCGTGCGCCCCGGGAGCCAGGAACTCTCGCCGCCGGACACGTCGAACCAGGGCGCGGACCCTGAGTGAGGACATACCTGCCACCATGCGTGCCGATCGCGTCTTCGCGTACGGCGCCACGGCCGGCCTGATCGGCGACCGGATCCTCGGTGATCCCCGCCGAGGGCACCCCGTGGCCGCCTTCGGACGAGCCGCCGCCGCCGTCGAGCGCACCCTGTGGCGCGACGACCGCGCCCGGGGCGCCCTGCACACCGCGCTCTGCATGGGGGGCGCGGCCGCCGTCGGCGCGCTCGGCGCCCGCGCCGTGCGCTCCCGGCCCGCGGCGGCCCGTATCGCGCTGACCGCCGCCGCCACCTGGGCCGTCGTCGGCGGCACCTCGCTGGGCCGGGAGGCCCGCGCCATCGGCGGCGCGCTCGCCGCCGGGGACACCGAGGTCGCCCGGGAGCGGCTGCCGCACCTGTGCGGGCGCGACCCGCAGGCCCTGGACGGGCAGCAGCTGGCCCGCGCCGTCGTGGAGTCCGTCGCCGAGAACACCTCCGACGCGGTGGTCGGGGCCCTGGTGTGGGGCGCCGTCGGCGGGGTCCCCGGGCTGCTGGCCTTCCGCGCCGTGAACACCCTGGACGCGATGGTCGGCCACCGGTCGCCCCGCCACCTGCGCTACGGCTGGGCCTCCGCCCGGCTCGACGACGTGGCGGGCTGGCCCGGCGCCCGGCTGACGGCCCTCGCCGCCGTACTGGCCGGTCCCGACCGGCGGGGTGCCGTACGGGCCTGGCGCGCGGACGCCGCCGCGCACCCCAGCCCGAACGCCGGGCCCGTCGAGGCGTCCTTCGCGGGGGCCCTCGGTGTCCGGCTGGGCGGCACCCTGGCCTACGGCGGCCGGGTCGAGCACCGGGCCGTGCTCAACGGCGCGGCCGGACGGCCGGTGGAGGTCGCGGACATCGACCGGGCGGTCCGGCTGTCCCGGCAGGTGACCTGGCTGGCGCTGGGCGCCTGCGTGGCGGCGCGGACGCTGGCGGCACGGATACGAGGGGGACGCGGATGAACGGCGCCAAGCGCGGCGGCGGACTGCTGGTCGCCGGTACGACCTCCGACGCGGGCAAGAGCGTGGTCACGGCCGGCATCTGCCGCTGGCTGGCCCGGCAGGGCGTGAAGGTGGCGCCCTTCAAGGCGCAGAACATGTCGCTGAACTCCTTCGTCACCCGCGAGGGCGCCGAGATCGGGCGCGCCCAGGCCATGCAGGCGCAGGCGGCCCGGGTGGAGCCGACGGCGCTGATGAACCCGGTGCTGCTCAAGCCCGGCAGCGACCGCAGCAGCCAGGTGGTGCTGCTGGGCAAGCCGGTGGGCGAGATGAGCGCCCGCGGCTACCACGGGGGACGCCAGGAGCAGCTGCTCGGCATCGTCACGGACTGCCTGGAGCAGCTGCGGGGCACGTATGACGCCGTGATCTGCGAGGGGGCGGGCAGTCCGGCCGAGATCAACCTGCGCCGGACCGACATCGTGAACATGGGCATCGCGCGGGCCGCGCGCTTCCCGGTGGTCGTCGTCGGCGACATCGACCGCGGCGGGGTGTTCGCCTCCTTCTTCGGGACGACGGCGCTGCTCTCCCCGCAGGACCAGCAGCTGATCGCCGGGTACCTCGTCAACAAGTTCCGCGGCGACGTCTCCCTGCTGGAGCCCGGCATGGAGATGCTGCGCGGGCTGACCGGGCGGGCCACCTACGGGGTGCTGCCCTTCCAGCACGGGCTGGGCATCGACGAGGAGGACGGCCTGCGGGTCTCGCTGCGCGGGGCCGTGCGGGAGTCCGTGGTGGCGCCGCCCGTGGGCGAGGACGTGCTGCGGGTGGCCGTGTGCGCGGTGCCGCTGATGTCGAACTTCACGGACGTGGACGCGCTCGCGGCGGAGCCGGGGGTCGTGGTGCGGTTCGTGGACCGGGCCGAGGAGCTGGCCGACGCGGACCTGGTCGTCGTACCGGGCACCCGCGGCACGGTGAAGGCGCTGGCCTGGCTGCGCGAGCGCGGGCTCGCGGACGCGCTGGCCCGGCGGGCGGCCGAGGGCCGGCCGGTGCTGGGCATCTGCGGCGGCTTCCAGGCCCTCGGCGAGCACATCGAGGACGAGGTGGAGTCCCGCGCGGGCGCGGTGGAGGGCCTGGGCCTGCTGCCGGTACGCGTCCGCTTCGAGCGGGAGAAGACCCTGGCCCGGCCCACCGGGACCGCCCTCGGCGAGCCCGTCGACGGGTACGAGATCCACCACGGGGTGGCCCGGGTGCTGGGCGGGGAGCCCTTCCTCGACGGGTGCCGGGTGGGCTCGGTGTGGGGCACGCACTGGCACGGCTCGCTGGAGTCGGACGGCTTCCGCCGGGCCTTCCTGCGGGAGGTGGCGGCGGCGGCCGGGCGGCGGTTCGTCCCGGCCCCGGACACCTCGTTCGCGGCGCTGCGGGAGGAGCAGCTCGACCTGCTGGGCGATCTGATCGAGGAGCACGCGGACACCGGCGCGCTGCTGCGGCTGATCGAGGGGGGCGCCCCCGCCGGCCTGCCGTTCCTCCCGCCGGGCGCGCCATGACGGCGGCGGAGCCCCCGGCACGGCGCCGCACCGGCCCGGACCGCACCCCCCGTACGCACACCCGGATCCGCACAGAGAGAGGCACCGCATGAGCACGCCCTATCCGTTCACCGCCGTGGTCGGCCAGTCCGACCTGCGGCTGGCGCTCCTGCTGAACGCCGTGAGCCCGGCGGTCGGCGGCGTCCTCGTACGCGGCGAGAAGGGCACCGCCAAATCCACCGCCGTGCGCGCCCTGTCGGCGCTGCTGCCGCAGGTGGACGTGGTCCCCGCCTGCCGCTTCTCCTGCGCGCCCGCCGCCCCGGACCCGGCCTGCCCGGACGGCCCGCACGAGGCCGGTCCCGGTGACGCGCGCGCGGCCCGCATGGTGGAGCTGCCCGTCGGCGCCTCCGAGGACCGTCTCGTCGGCGCGCTCGACATCGAGCGGGCGCTCTCCGAGGGCGTGAAGGCGTTCGAGCCCGGACTGCTCGCCGACGCCCACCGGGGCATCCTCTACGTGGACGAGGTCAACCTCCTCCACGACCACCTGGTGGACGTGCTCCTCGACGCCGCCGCCATGGGCGCCTCCTACGTGGAGCGCGAGGGCGTCTCCGTCCGGCACGCCGCCCGCTTCCTGCTCGTCGGCACCATGAACCCGGAGGAGGGCGAGCTGCGGCCGCAGCTGCTCGACCGGTTCGGGCTGACCGTGGAGGTGGCCGCCTCCCGGGTGCCCGCCGAGCGCGTGGAGGTCGTACGCCGCCGGCTCGCCTACGAGGACGATCCCGCGGGCTTCGCCACCCGCTGGGCCGGGGACGAGGCCGAGGTCCGGGCCGGGGTGGTGGCCGCGCGGGCGCTGCTGCCGCAGGTCCGGCTGGGTGACAACGCGCTGCTGATGATCGCCGCGGTCTGCGCGGGCTTCGAGGTGGACGGCATGCGCGCCGACATCGTCATGGCCCGTACGGCGTGCGCGCTGGCCGCCTGGGCCGGGCGTACCGCCGTCCTCAAGGAGGACGTGCGGCAGGCCGCGCTGCTGGCGCTGCCCCACCGGCGGCGGCGGGCGCCCTTCGACGCGCCGGGGCTGGACGAGGCCAAGCTCGACGAGCTGCTGGACGGCTTCGACGACGACGAGCCGGAGCCCGACCCGGAGCCGCAGCCGGACCGGGAGCCGGACCCCGAGCCCGGTCCCGAGGGTCCGGAGGACCCGGACGGCGGCCCCGACGGCGACGGCGGCGGTCCCGGCGGCGGTGTGCCCCCGCAGGGCGGCGGACCGCAGGACGCGCCCGAGCCGGCCGAGGCCCCGGAGGAGCCGCGTCCGGCCGAGGCCCCGGCGGACTCCCCCGACCCGGCGAAGCCCTCGGCGCAGGGTGCCGACGGGCCCGAGCAGGCCGCCGTACGGGCCTCCGCGCCCTTCCGGACCCGGGTGCTGAGCGTGCCGGGGCTCGGCGAGGGCGCGGCCGGGCGGCGTTCGCGCGCCCGGACCGCGCACGGCCGGACCACCGGCTCCCAGCGCCCGCGCGGCCACCTCACGAAGCTGCACCTGGCGGCCACCGTGCACGCCGCCGCCCCGCACCAGAAGGCGCGCGGCCGGGCCGGGCGCGGCCTGGTGATCCGCAAGGACGATCTGCGGCAGGCCACGCGGGAGGGCCGGGAGGGCAATCTCGTGCTCTTCCTCGTCGACGCCTCCGGCTCCATGGCCGCCCGGCAGCGCATGAGCGCCGTCAAGGGCGCCGTGCTCTCGCTGCTCCTGGACGCCTACCAGCGCCGGGACAAGGTCGGCCTGATCACCTTCCGGGGGACCTCCGCGGAGCTGGCGCTGCCGCCGACCTCCTCGGTGGACGCGGCCGCCGCCCGGCTGGAGCGGCTGCCCACGGGCGGCCGGACCCCGCTGGCCGCCGGGCTGCTCAAGGCGCACGAGGTGCTGCGGATCGAGCGGCTGCGGGACCCCTCGCGGCGGCCGCTGCTCGTCGTCGTCACCGACGGCCGGGCCACCGCGGCCGGCGGGGCCGCCGGTGAGGGCGACCCGCGCGAGCTGTCGGCGCGCGGCGCGCGGCTGCTGGCCGCCGGGGGGACCGCCTCGGTGGTCGTGGACTGCGAGTCGGGGCCGGTCCGGCTGGGGCTGGCCGGAGCGCTGGCCGCGGAGCTGGGCGGGCCCTCGGTCACGCTCGACGGGCTGCGGGCCGACTCGCTGGCCGGGCTCGTGAAGGACGTACGTACCGCTACAACTCCCGCTCCGCACACCACCAGGAGGGCCGCGTAATGCCTCAGGGACAGCCGTCCGTCGTTCCGGACGACGGACTCACGACGCGCCAGCGCCGCAACCGCCCGCTCGTCTTCGTGCACACCGGCCCCGGCAAGGGCAAGTCCACGGCGGCCTTCGGGCTGGCGCTGCGCGCCTGGAACCAGGGCTGGCCGGTCGGGGTGTTCCAGTTCGTCAAGTCGGCGAAGTGGAAGGTCGGCGAGGAGAACGCGCTCAAGGTGCTCGGCGCCTCCGGCGAGGGCGGGTCCGTCGTCTGGCACAAGATGGGCGAGGGCTGGTCCTGGGTGCAGCGCGACGCGCAGCTCGACAACGAGCAGGCGGCGAAGGAGGGCTGGGAGCAGGTCAAGCGCGATCTGGCCGCCGAGACGCACAAGCTGTACGTGCTGGACGAGTTCGCGTACCCGATGCACTGGGGCTGGATCGACGTCGACGAGGTCATCGAGGTGCTGCGGAACCGCCCCGGCACCCAGCACGTGGTGATCACGGGCCGCAACGCGCCGGAGAAACTGGTGGAGTTCGCGGACCTGGTCACCGAGATGACCAAGGTGAAGCACCCGATGGACGCCGGCCAGAAGGGCCAGAAGGGCATCGAGTGGTGACCTCGTCCGACATACCCCGGCTGGTCGTCGCCGCGCCCTCCTCCGGCAGCGGCAAGACCACCGTGGCCACGGGCCTGATGGCCGCCTTCACGGAGCGCGGCCTCGCCGTGTCCCCGCACAAGGCCGGGCCCGACTACATCGACCCCGGCTACCACGCGCTGGCCACCGGCCGGCCGGGCCGCAACCTGGACGCCTTCCTGTGCGGGCCGGAGCTCGTCGCCCCGCTGTTCGCGCACGGGGCCGCCGGCTGCGACCTCGCCGTGGTCGAGGGCGTGATGGGGCTCTACGACGGGGCCGCGGGCCGGGGTGAGCTGGCGTCGACGGCGCAGGTGGCGAAGCTGCTGCGGGCGCCGGTGGTGCTGGTGGTCGACGCCTCCTCGCAGTCGCGGTCGGTGGCCGCGCTGGTGCACGGCTTCGCCTCCTTCGACCCGCAGGTGCGGCTGGGCGGCGTCATCCTCAACAAGGTCGGCTCCGACCGGCACGAGGTGATGCTCCGGGAGGCCCTGGAGGAGGCCGGGATGCCGGTGCTGGGCGTGCTGCGGCGGGCTCCGCAGGTGGCCACGCCCTCGCGGCACCTGGGTCTGGTGCCGGTGGCCGAACGGCACACCGACGCGCTGGCCGCGGTGGCGGCACTGGCCGACCAGGTGCGGGCGGGCTGCGACCTGGACGCCCTGATGGCACTGGCCCGCACGGCACCCCCACTGACCTGCGAGGCATGGTCGCCGCATCAAGCCCCGCCGGCATTGCATCCAGCCGCGCCGGCGTTCGAGGCGCCGTCGCCGAATCCAGCCCCGCCGACGATTGAGGCGCGGGGTCCGGGGCAGCGCCCCGGCCACGGCGCCGCACCGCACGACCGGCCGGTCATCGCCGTCGCGGGCGGAGCCGCGTTCACCTTCTCGTACGCCGAGCACACCGAACTGCTCACCGCGGCGGGCGCCGAGGTCGTCACCTTCGACCCGCTGCGGGACGAGGCCCTGCCCGAGCGCACGGCCGGTCTGGTGATCGGCGGCGGCTTCCCCGAGGTGTACGCGCCCGAGCTGTCCGCGAACGAGCCGCTGCGGGCAGCCGTAGCGGCCTTCGCCGCGGCCGGCGGCCCGGTGGCGGCCGAGTGCGCCGGGCTGCTCTACCTGGCGCGGTCGCTGGACGGCCGGCCGATGTGCGGGGTGCTGGACACGGGCGCGCGGATGTCGGACCGGCTGACCCTGGGCTACCGGCAGGCCGTGGCGGTGTCCGACAGCGCCCTGGTGGCGGCGGGCACCCGGCTGCGCGGGCACGAGTTCCACCGGACGGTCACGGAGCCGGGGGCCGGGGCCTCCCCCGCCTGGGGGTTCACGCATCCGGAGCGCCGGGTGGAGGGCTTCGTCCAGGGCGGTGTGCACGCCAGCTACCTGCACACGCACTGGGCCGCGGAGCCCTCGGTGGCCCACCGGTTCACGCGGGCCGCGGCCGCGGCGGCGGCCTCCGGCGCCACGGCCCGGGACGCCTCGGCAGCCCGGCGGTGAGACCGGCCGGATCACTCCGCGAGGCCCACCACGAGCCAGATGCCGGCCACCCCGCCCACCGTGCACAGCAGCGTGGACAGGGCGGGATGCCGGTGGTGGGCCTCGGGCAGGATCTCGGCCGAGGCCAGGTAGAGCAGGACCCCGCCGAAGAACCCGAGGTACGCGCCGAGCGGTTCCTCCGGAAGGGTGAACAGCAGGGTGGACGCCGCGCCCACCACGGGGGCGGCGGCGTCGGCGAACAGCATCAGCAGGGCCTTGCGGCGGTCGTTGCCGTAGAGGCTGGTCAGTGTGTACGTGTTGAAGCCGTCGGCGAAGTCGTGGGTGACGACCGCCAGCGCCACGGCCACGCCCATGCCGCCGCCGACCTGGAAGGCGGCGCCCAGCGCCACCCCGTCGGCGAGGCTGTGGCCGACCATGGCGGCCGCGGTCAGCCCGACCTGCGGGACGCGGGCGCCGTCCTCGGCGCCGTGCGCGGCCTGCCGTACGGCCAGGAGCCGTTCGACGACGTGGGCGACGAGGAAGCCGGCCACGAAGAGCAGCAGGGCGAGCGGGACGCCGAAGATCTCGTCACCCGCCGCGTGCAGGGCCTCCGGGAGCAGGTCGAGGCCGACGACGCCGAGCATCAGCCCGCCGGCGAGGCCCAGCACGAGGTGGCGGCGGTCGGTGACGCGCTGCGCCGTCCAACCGCCCGCCAGGGTCATCAGGAACGCGCCCAGCGCCACGATCACGGCCATGTGCCCCTGGATACAGACTCCGCGTCGTGCGCGCACGTCCCCGCGCGGGCCGCGGGCGGCGCGCTGTTGACGCCCGACGGCTCGTCACCGGGGCCGCGGGGCGCCAGACTCACCAGTCGTGGCGCGCGGCTCATGTCCGGCGGGCGGGCGGACAGGAGCGCAGGGCGTCCGGTGGTGTGCCGGTGACCGCGACTACGGAAGGAGGGCCCCCGGTGGGCGAGTACAGGACACAGCTGGTGGTCGGGGTCGGCGGCCGGGCGGGGGTCTCCGTCGCGGAGGTCTGCGCCCTGGTGGAGGAGACCCTGCGGGGTGCCGGGCTGGCCGCGGAGGCCGTGACGGCGCTGGCCACGGTGGAGTCGAAGACGGCGGAGCCGGGGCTCGCGGGCGCGGCGGAACGTTTCGGCGTGCCCCTGGTCGGCTATCCGGCGGCCCGGCTCGCCGCCGTGGAGGTCCCCGAGCCCTCGGAGGCCGTACGGCTCGCCGCCGGGACCCCGTCGGTGGCGGAGGCCGCGGCCCTGGCCACGGGCGGGGAACTCCTCGTACCCAAGCGGCGTTCGGTCTCGGCCACCTGCGCGGTGGCCACGGCGCAGGGCCACGACCTGCGGCACCACGGGGACGCCGAGGTGATCGACGCGGGCTCCGCGCTGGTGGACCTCGCGGTCAACGTACGGGCGCACACGCCGCCGGAATGGCTCACCCGGCGGATCGCCGACTCCCTCGGGGACCTCGCGGCCTACCCGGACGGGCGGGCGGCGCGGGCGGCGGTGGCGGACCGGCACGGGCTGCCGGTGGAGCGGGTGCTGCTGACGGCGGGGGCGGCGGAGGCGTTCGTGCTGATCGCCCGCGCCCTGGAGGCCGTACGGCCGGTCGTGGTGCATCCGCAGTTCACGGAGCCGGAGGCGGCCCTGCGGGACGCCGGGCACCGGGTGGAGCGGGTGGTGCTGCGGGCCGCGGACGGGTTCCGGCTGGACCCGGCGGCGGTGCCGGAGGACGCGGACCTGGTGGTGATCGGCAACCCGACCAACCCGACCTCCGTGCTGCACCCGGCCGGGGTGCTGGCCGCGCTGGCCCGGCCGGGCCGGATCCTGGTGGTGGACGAGGCGTTCATGGACGCCGTGCCGGGCGAGCGGGAGGCCCTGGCGGGGCGGATGGACCTGCCGGGGCTGGTGGTGCTGCGGAGCCTGACGAAGACCTGGGGGCTGGCGGGGCTTCGGATCGGCTATGTGCTGGCCGAGCCCGAGGTGATCGCGAAGCTGGCGGCCGCGCAGCCGCTGTGGCCGGTGTCGACGCCCGCGCTGGTGGCGGCGGAGGCGTGCGTGGCGCCCGCCGCGCTGGCCGAGGCGGAGGAGGCGGCGCGGCGGATCGCGGTGGACCGGGCGCATCTGCTGGCCGGGCTGGCGGAGTTCGAGGAGGTGGAGGTCGCCGGGGTGGCGGAGGGGCCGTTCGTGCTGATCCGGGTCGCGGACGGCGCCGGGGTCCGCACCCGGCTGCGCGCGCTGGGCTTCGCCGTGCGCCGGGGGGACACCTTCCCGGGCCTGGACCGCTCCTGGCTGCGCCTCGCGGTCCGCGACCGGGCCACGACGGGCCGCCTCCTCCAGGCCCTGGACCGGGCCCTCACCCTGACGTCCCGCTGACCCCGGGGACGCGACGGGGGCTCCGGAAGCTCCGGAGGCGGTTCGCCCGGACGGGCGCCTACGATGGCGCCGGGGGCGGGGCCGCGTGAGGATCCCCGCATCGGGACACCGCACCGGGGGTCGGGAATGAAGGCATTCGCCAAGGCGGGCATCGCGCTCGCCGGGCTGGCGGTCGTGGGCGGCGGGATCTACGCCGTACCGGGGGTGTTCGACGGCGGCGCCGCGCCGGACCCGCGGCAGCGGCTGAGCGGCGAGCCGGAGCAGGGCCGCACGGCCGCTCCGGAGCCCGCCGCCCCGGGGCGGCCCTTCACCCTGGTGGCGACCGGCGACATCATCCCGTACCCGTCGATCATCCAGCGGGCGGGGGACGACGCGGGGAAGGCCGGGGAGTACGACTTCCGGAAGATATTCGCGGGGGTCAAGCCCCTGATATCCGCCGCCGACCTGGCGATATGCCATCACGAGATACCGTACGGGCGCCCCGGCGGCCCCTACACGGGATATCCCACCTTCAAGGCCCCGCACCAGCTCGCGGACGCCCTCAAGGACGCCGGGTACGACAGCTGCTCCACCGCCTCGAACCACACCCTCGACGACGGCTACGACGGCCTCGCCCGCACCCTCGACCACCTCGACCGGGCCGGCATCCCGCACGTCGGATCGGCCCGCAGCCCCAAGGAGGCCGCCGCCCCGGCGCTGCTCTCGGCGGGCGGCACGAAGGTGGCCCAGCTCTCCTACACCTACGGTACGAACGGCATCCCGCTCCCCCAGGGCAAGCCGTGGGCCGTGAACCTGATCGACAAGGACCGGATCATCGCCGACGCCCGCGCGGCCCGGGCGGCGGGCGCGCAGGTCGTGGTGCTGAGCGTGCACTGGGGTACGGAGTGGCAGACGGCCCCCGACCAGCAGCAGAAGGATCTGGCGCAGGAACTGACCGCCTCGCGCGCGGCCGACGGGCTGCCCGACATCGACCTGATCCTCGGCACCCACAACCATGTGCCGCAGCCCTACGAGAAGATCAACGGCACCTGGGTGGTCTTCGGCATGGGCGACCAGGTCGCCAGCTTCGTCCCGGCGGACAAGCTCCGCGGCAACCAGTCCTCGGTCCCCCGCTTCACCTTCGCCCCGGCCGCCGGGCATCCCGGCCGCTGGGAGGTGGTGAAGGCCGAATACCTCACGCAGTACTCGGACATGGGCCCGCCCTTCCGCGTGGTCTGCGCCTCCTGCGCCGCCGACGGCGGGGCCGGTGGGCCGGGCGGATCCGACGGCCCCGACGGCTCCGATGGCCCCGACGGCTCCGGCAGCCCGCTGCCGGCCGCGAAGCGCGCCGAGTACGCGCGGATCGACCAGCAGGTCTCCGAGGCCGTCCGGTCGCGCGGGGCCGAGGGCCAGGGGCTGACGCACGCCACCCGTTGAGCACTCCCCTCCGATGTGCTCCCCGGGCGGCGCCGCCGGACCCCGGCCCGCGGGGGTCAGGAGGTCCGGCCGCGCCGGGTCACGAAGAGCGCGCCGCCGCCGAGGGCCAGCAGGGTCAGCGCGCCGCCGGTGATGTAGGGGGTCAGCGAACCGCCGCCGGTCTCCGCCAGGTTGGCCCCCGGGGCCGTGCCGGTGCCGGTGCCGGATCCGCCCGTGGTGGCGGTGCCGGTGCCGGTCTGCGTCTTGATGTCGGGGGCGGTGTCCTTCGGTGGGTTCGCGGCCGGGGCCGCGCCCTTCGGGGTCTCGCAGTGCGCCTCGGCGAGCACGATCTCGCCGTCCACCTGCGCCACGTTCAGGTTGAGCGGGTTCACGGCCACCTTGAGCCGCAGCGCGGCCGCCGCGGCGGTGGTGGAGGTGGTCTGCGTACCGGACAGCTCCATGCTGACCAGGCCCACGCCCGGGACCTCCAGCTTGGTGGGGCCGCCCGCCGTCAGGGTGACCTTCTTGCCGAGGGCGGTCACCGTGCCGAGCACGTTCGCGCTGGCCACCGGCTTCTTGCCGGCCTCGCAGACGGCCTTGGAGGTGACCTTCTCCACCTCGATCAGGGAGAGCAGCGGCAGTCCGGGGACATGGACGGACGCCTTGGCGAGGTTGGCCTCCGCCACCGCGCGGGTCTTGTCCGCGGTGGCTTTGGAGGTGGCCACGTCGGCGCGCAGGACGCTGACCGGCCTGTTGCCCTCGACCCCGTCCAGGGTGACGGTCAGCGCGGTCTTCTCGGCGGGTGCGGCCGGGGCCTGGACCTCGTTGAGGGTGGCCTTGAGCGGGACGTGCACCGTCTTGTTGAGCAGGCCCACATCGAGTCCGGCCCGCAGGACGACGGCACCGGCCTTGCCCTCGGTGCCGCCCCCGCCGCCTCCGGTGGCATGGGCGGGCGGGGCGGTGAGCAGGGCGACCGCTCCCGTGGCGAGCAGCGCGGCCGCGGGCATGCGGAAGGTATTGCGGTTCAAGGTGGTGGAACCCCCGAGGAGTTGGGTGCCGTCGCGCGGCCAATGGGGGACATCGCGCGCGCCGACGGCTTCGACCCTCGGAATCCTTACTCAATGTGGGTGAACGGGCGGCAATCCAACGGCACTTCACCCCAAAGGGTGGTTTCCGTGCGCGGATTCGAATTGTGGCGTGCGCCGGGCATGCCTCCCGCGGCCGTGTTCCGCCCCGCGCTCAGGCGCGTACCGCCCCGTTCACGACCACCCGCAGGGGCTGCGCCAGGCTGCGTACGTCGGCCCGCGGGTCGGAGCCGTAGACCACCAGGTCCGCCGGTGCGCCCTCGGTCAGGCCCGGCCTGCCGAGCCAGGCGCGGGCGCCCCAGGTGGTCGCCGAGAGGGCGGCGGAGACCGGGATCCCGGCCTTGACCAGCTCTGCGACCTCGGCCGCGACCAGCCCGTGCGGGAGGGAGCCGCCGGCGTCGGTGCCGACGTAGACGGGGACGCCCGCGTCGTAGGCGGCGCGCACGGTGTCGTAGCGCCGCTCGTGCAGCCGCCGCATGTGCGCGGACCAGCGGGGGAACTTGGCCTCGCCGCCCGCCGCCAGCTTGGGGAAGGTCGCGATGTTGACGAGGGTGGGCACGATCGCGACGCCGCGCTCCGCGAACAGCGGGATGGTGTCCTCGGTGAGACCGGTGGCGTGTTCGATGCAGTCGATGCCCGCCTCCACGAGGTCGCGCAGCGAGTCCTCCGCGAAGCAGTGGGCGGTGACGCGGGCGCCCAGCCGGTGCGCCTCCGCGATGGCCGCCTCCACCTCGGCGCGCGGCCAGCAGGCGGTGAGGTCGCCCGCGTCCCGGTCGATCCAGTCGCCGACGAGCTTCACCCAGCCGTCGCCGCGCACCGCCTCGCGGCCCACGTAGGCGATGAGGTCGGCCGGTTCGATCTCGTGCGCGTAGTTGCGGATGTAGCGGCGAGTGCGGGCGATGTGCCGGCCCGCGCGGATGATCTTCGGCAGGTCCTCGCGGTCGTCGATCCAGCGGGTGTCGGAGGGGGATCCGGCATCGCGGATGAGGAGGGTGCCCGCGTCGCGGTCGGTGAGGGCCTGGCGCTCGGCCGTCTCCGCGTCGACCGGGCCGTGGGCGTCGAGCCCGACGTGGCAGTGCGCATCGACCAGGCCGGGCAGGGCCCAGCCGGTGACCGTGGTGATCTCGCGGGCGCCGGGGGGCCGGTCGTAGGAGATCTTCCCGCCGACCACCCAGAGCTCGTCGCGGACCTCGTCGGGTCCGACCAGCACCCGCCCCTTCACGTGCAGCACATCGCTCATGCGGGCACTGTACGCGCGGCCCGCGCGGGCGCGGCGGGCGGTGGCGGGCCGGGCTCCTCACAGGGGCAGGACGGGCCGCGTGGAGAAGTCCTCGCACAGGCCCTCGCCGTCCGGGCCGTGGACGAACTCGGCCAGGTACGGGTTGCGGTGGGCGGTGGCCAGCGGCAGCCAGCCCAGCAGGTTCCCGTAGCCGCCGCAGACCGATTCGCCGCCGTCCCCGCCGTGCACGGCCGCAGGGTCGTCGGTCAGTTCCGTGCGGTACGTGTCGTAGGCGATGCGCAGCCCGAAGAGGCTCGGCTCGTGCCGGGGGCCGCCCCGGTCCCCGTACGGCGGCCGGTCGAGGGGGCACGCGTCGCCCCAGCGGAAGAGGGTGCCGGCGCCGGCTCCGCAGGCGTACTCCCACTCGTCGGGGCTCGGCATCCGCAGCCCGCGGGCGGCGAGCACGGCGGGCATCGCGGCGGGTACGTCGGTCAGCTCCTCGTCCGCCACGGCCACGAGCAGCGCGGGCAGGGTGACGGTCCGGCGGGGGCTGAGCACGAGGGCGAGGTGGCCGCGCAGGTCGGGGGCGTGGCCGAAGCCCTGTTCCGCACTGGCCGCGTAGTCCGCCTCCTGCGCGGGCGTGGGCCGCCAGGCGTCGAGGTCGAACCCCACGCGCACGGTCCCGCCGGGCACGAGCCCGAACTCCTGCCCGTCCCGCTCCACCCGCACCCGGTGCACGGTCCCGCCGCCGCCCTGCTGCCGCCCGGTGCCGAACCCGCTGAGGCGGCCCCCGACCGCCCCGGCGAGCTCCCGCGCGATCCGGCGGGCGGCCTCCGGGTCGAGCGCCTGCCAGTGGCCGAGGGTGAGATCCGCGAAAGACATGCCGCGCAGTCTCACACGCGGGTCCGACACTGCCCCTCCGGCAACGGGGCCGGGGGCGCGGCGGTTATGCCGGGGTGTCCAGGGCGTTCAGCAGGTGGTCCACGTCCGCCTCCGTCGTGTACAGGTGGAAGGAGGCGCGGAGGAAGCCCGCGCGGGCGGAGAGGGTGATGCCCGCCGCCTGGAGGGCCGGGAGGCGGTCGGTGAGGCCCGGGACCGAGACGATCGCGGCCTCGCCGGGCACGGGCTCGTGGCCGAGGCGGGCCAGGCCCGCCCGGTAGCGGGCGGCGAGGGCGGTGTCGTGGGCGTGCACGGCCTCGACACCGATCAGCTCCAGCAGGGCCAGCGAGGGCTCGGCGGCGTGGTAGGCGAGGAAGCCCGGCGACTCGTCAAACCGGCGGGCGCCGTGGGCCAGTTCGGCCATGGGCCCGTAGGTGGCGTCCCACATGGACTCGGCCGCCACCCAGCCCGCGTGCAGCGGGGTCAGGGAGTCCTGGGCCTCCCGGGACACGGTCAGGTACGAGGCTCCGCGCCCGCCGAGCAGCCACTTGTAGCCGCCGGTGACCGTGTAGTCGTATGGCGACGCGTCGAAGGGGAGCCAGCCGGCCGCCTGGGTGGCGTCGACGAGCATCCGGGCGCCGTGCGCGGTCGCGGCGGCGCGTACGGCGGGCAGGTCCGCGATCCGGCCGTCCGCGGACTGCACGGCGCTGAGTGCCACGAGCGCGGTGTCCGGGCCGACGGCCCCGGCGATCGACTCCAGCGGGGCGTAGCGCATCTTGAGGTCGCCCCGCACGGCGAAGGGGTTGATCACGGAGGCGAAGTCGCGCTCGGAGCACAGGACTTCGGCGCCGGGCGGGAGCGAGGCGGCGACGAGGCCGACATGGGTGGCGACGGCGGAGCCGACGGCCACCCGGTCGGTGCCGACGCCGACCAGGCGGGCGAAGGCGGCCCGGGTCCGGTTCACCCGGTCGAAGTCACCGGATCCGGCGGGCAGACCGGCCCCCGCCGCCTCGGCCAGCTCCCGTACGGCCGCGACCGCGGAGCGCGGGAGGACCCCGCAGGTGGCGGTGTTGAGGTAGGTGGTGGTGGGGGCGAACTCGGCACGGGTCGCTTCGGCGAGTGCAAGATCCATGCCTTCACTCTGCGCCAGGAACGACCCAAAGTCCATTGCCGAGTTCTACCCGACACCCCCAAGCGATCCTTATGCCTGCGGGACCGCGCACGCCCCGTCGGGCTCGCAGGCGTCGGCCCCGGCGGCCGGCTCCTCGACCTCGCGGCCGGCCCACGCCTGCTCCAGCGCCCGGGTGAACACCTCGGCGGGCTGGCCGCCGGAGATCCCGTAGCGGCGGTCCAGGACGAAGAACGGCACGGCGTTCGCGCCCAGCTCGGCGGCCTCGCGCTCGTCGGCACGGACCTCGGCGGCGTAGGCGGAGCCGTCGGCGAGGAGGGCCCGGACCTCGGCCTCGTCCAGCCCGGCCTCCACGCCGAGCGCGGCCAGCACCTCGGGGTCGAAGACGGAGCGCTCCTCGGCGAAGTTGGTGCGGAAGGCCAGGTCGAGCAGTTCCGTCTGGCGGCCCCGCGCGGCGGCGAGGTGCAGCAGCCGGTGGATGTCGAAGGTGTTGCCGTGGTCGCGGCCCTCGGTCCGGTACGTCAGCCCCTCGGCGCGGGCGCTCTGCGCGACGTGCTCCTCCATGGCGCGGGCCTCGTCGAGGGTGCGGCCGTACTTCGTGGCCAGCATCTCCAGGACGGGGGCGGTCACGCCCTTGGCGCTGCCCGGGTCGAGCTCGAAGGACCGGAAGACGACCTCCACCTCGTCGCGGTGCGCGAACTCGGCCAGTCCCTTCGTGAAGCGGGCCTTGCCGATGTAGCACCAGGGGCAGGCGATGTCGCTCCAGATCTCGACGCGCATGTTCCTTCTTCTCTCCGGGGTGGGGTACGGGGACGAAACGGTTTGTTCTTCAACCAAGGGTGGTCAACCATCCGTCCCCGCGTCTCATTCCCCGGACGGGGCGGAGGGCGCGGAGGGCGCGGGAGGCGCGGGGGGCGCGGGCGCGATCTCCAGCCACAGGACGAGGTGGCTGCCCGCGGGGCCGTCGGCCGGGTCGGGGGCCCAGCCCTGGGCGGCGTAGAACGCCTGGGCGCGCAGGTTGTGCTCGTAGACCTCCAGGCGGACCCGGCGGATCCCCGCCCGGCGCCATGCCTCCAGGCAGGCGGCGTGCAGGGCGGCGCCGGTGCCCCGGCGCCAGTGCACGGGGTCGACGTGGAGCTGGGTGAGGGTGGTGACGCCGTCCTGGGTGCGGTAGGCGGCCACGCCGGTGAGCTCGCCGTCCCGCTCGGCGCAGAGCACCCCGCCCTCGGCGGCGTCCCGGGCCACCGCGACGGTCCAGCCCTCGCGGGTGCGCCGCAGCTCGGCCTGGCCCGCGTACGCCTCCTCCGGTATGCGGCCCCGGTAGTAGGTGGCGCGGGCCCGGGTGTGGAGGGCGGCGATGGCGTCGAGGTCGGCGGGATGCGCGGTCCTGATCATGGAAGAGGACACGCGCCGGGAACCGCGGCGGTTCCCGGCGCGCTCCCCGGCGGGGTTCCCGGCAGGGCCCCCGAAGGCGGCAGGGCTACTTCCTCAGCCAGGACTGCATCATCTTCTGCGCGATCGGGGCGGCCAGCTTGCCGCCGCCGATCTCCGAGCGGTCGGTGTCGGAGTTCTCGATGACCACCGCGACCGCGATCCGCTTGTCGCCCTGCTTGGCGTACGAGGTGAACCAGGCCAGCGGCGCCAGGCTGTTGTTGACCCCGCGCTGCGCGGTGCCGGTCTTGCCGCCCACCTCGGCGCCCGCCACCTGCGCGGGCTTGCCGCCGCCCTCGGTGGCGACCGTACGCATGGCGTCGCGGATCATCGAGGCGGTGCGCTCGCCCATGACCTGCTGGGACTTCGGGTCCTTGAAGCTCTCCAGCACATTGCCGTTGGCGTCGGTGACCTCGGAGACCATGTGCGGGGCGACGAGCTTGCCGCCGTTCTCGATCGCGGCGGTCACCATCGCCATCTGGAGCGGGGTGGCCTGGACGTCGAACTGGCCGATGCCGGTCTGCGCGACCTGGTCGACGGACATCTTCTGCGAGGGGTACGTGCTGGGCGGGTTGGTGCGGACCGGGGTGTCGATCTGCTTGTTGAAGCCCAGCTTCTCGGAGGTCTCGCGCATCTTGTCCTGGCCGAGCTTGGACGCGAGCTCGGCGAACACGTTGTTGCAGGACAGCCGCAGCGCGGTGCGCACAGAGACGTTGTTGCAGGCCGCCGAGCCCGCCTCGCTGGGCAGCAGGGTGCGGGTGCCGGGGATGGTGTACGGGTCGGGGATGCCGGTCGGCTGGTCGATGCTGCGGACGAGGCCGTTCTCGATGGCCGAGGTGAGGGTGACCAGCTTGAAGGTGGAGCCGGGCGCCTGGGGCTTGCGGAGGGCGACGTTCTCCATGGCCTTGCCGTTGTCGGCGGACAGCTTCCCCCACGCCTCCTTGTCGTTGGCGCCGGCGATGGTGCCCGGGTCGAAGGACGGATTGTTGACCACGGCGAGGATCCGGCCCGTCTCCGGGTCGAGGGCCACGGCGGCGCCCTGCTTGCCCTGGAGGGCGTCGTAGGCGGCCTTCTGCACGTCCTTGTCGATCGTGGTCAGGACATTGCCGGGGTCGGCCCGCTTGTTGGTGATCATGTCCATCACGGTCTTGAGCCGGCTGTCGGAGCCGTTGAGGACGTTCTTGTAGATGCCCTCCAGCAGCGTCGTGCCGTACGCCTGGGAGCTGTAGCCGGTGATGGGCGCGTAGAGGGGCCCGTCGACATAGGTCCGCTTGTAGCCGAAGTCCTTCCCGCCGGTCTGCACCGAGCCGGTGACCGCCTCCCCGCCCACGATGATGTTGCCCAGCGGGTTGGCGTACTGCCCGATGAGATTGCGCCGGTTGTGCTTGTCTTCTGCGAGTGCCTGGCCTTGGTATGCCTGCACCCAGGTGACGCGGACCAGCAGGGCCAGCACCAGGAGCAGACAGAAGACCGACGCACGCCTGATCGTTTTATTCATCCCCCGGAAGGACGCCCCGGGGCCCGCGACCGTTCCGCTCTGCCCCGATTGTGGCGGAGTTCTCAGCTTTTCCTCATGATGAAGCCCCCCTCGTACGCCGCGATGACCGCCTGGGTGCGGTCGCGGGCGCCCGTCTTCGCGAGCACCGCCGCGACATGGGTCTTGACCGTCTGCGGCCCGACGCCGAGGTGTTGGCTCAGCTCCTGGTTGGACAGCCCGGTGGCCATCAGGCGCAGCACCTCGGCCTCGCGCTCGGTGAGCCGGGCCGCCCAGGGCGCGGCGGCGGGCGGGGCACCGGGCGCGTACGCCGCGGCGAGGGAGCGGACGGCCGCCGGGAAGAGCAGCGAGTCCCCGCGGGCGACGAGCCGCACCGCGCCGGTCAGCTCCTCGGGGTCGGCCCGCTTGAGGAGGAACCCGGCGGCTCCGGCGCGCAGCGCGTCGTAGACGTGGGCGTCGTTCTCGAAGGTGGTGACGACGACGATCCGGGGCGGCGCGGGCATGGTGGCGAGAATCTGCTCGGTGGCCCGGATGCCGTCGATCTCGGGCATCCGTACGTCCATGAGCACCACGTCGGGGGCGAGGGACCGGACCAGCGGCACCGCCTCGGCCCCGGTGGCGGCCTCCCCGACGACCTCCAGGTCGGGCTCGGCCTCCAGGATGACCCGCAGGGCGGTACGGACCATCCGCTCGTCGTCGCAGACGACGACCCGCAGCGGCGCCCGGCCCGCAGTCCCGGTCCCGCTCATCGGCCGGCCCCCGCCCCGGCGAGCGGGAGGACGGCGCGCAGCCGCCAGTGGTCCCCGTACGGGCCCGCCTCCACCCGGCCGCCGAGCAGCGCGGCCCGTTCGGCGCAGCCGCGCAGCCCGCGGCCGCCGGTGGTCCGGGGCTCGGGTCCGCCGGGCCCGGCGG
Source organism: Streptomyces sp. NPDC047014 (assembly GCF_040644195.1). Taxonomy (NCBI): domain Bacteria; kingdom Bacillati; phylum Actinomycetota; class Actinomycetes; order Kitasatosporales; family Streptomycetaceae; genus Streptomyces; species Streptomyces sp. NPDC047014. The sequence goes on from NZ_JBEYVX010000015.1 coordinate 57,557, forward strand.
GCGGATTGCTCATGGTGATCTCCAGTTCTCTGTGCCGTTCGCCTTCTCCGTGTTCTCCGCGCCGGTGGCCTTCTCCGCGCCGGTCCTCGGCACCGCGCCGGTCCTCCTCACCGCTCCGTACGCGGATCCGCAGCTCCACCGGCCCGCCGCCGTGCCGCAGGGCGTTGCTCAGGCCCTCCTGGACGATCCGGTACGCCTCGCGCGAGGTGATCGCGGGCAGCGCCGCCCAGTCGCCGAGGGGCCCGGGGTCCTGGTGGAGGGTGAGGGTGGTGCCGGAGGCCCGGCCGCGGCCCAGCAGCCCTTCGAGGTCGCGGGCCAGCGTCGGCGAGGGCGCGGTGTCCGCGCGCGCCGGGTCCCCTTCCCGCAGCAGGCCCAGTACGGCGTCCAGCTCGCCCACCGTCCGCCGCGTAGTGTCCTCGATCGCGGCGAGGGCGTCCCGTACGAACACGGGGTCGCGCTCCAGCATCCGGCGCGCGGCGGCCGCCTGGAGGGTGACCGCGCTCAGGGCGTGCCCGACCGCGTCGTGCAGCTCGCGGGCCAGCCGGTTGCGTACGGCCAGGTCGGCGGCCCGCTCCTCGGCCGCCGCGAGCCGGTCCGCGGGCGCCGGTCCGAGCAGTACGGGCGCCACCCGGGCCAGCAGCGCCCCGGCCCCGGCGGCGCACAGCACCAGCCCGCCCAGCAGGCCCGCCCCGAGCAGCGGCCCCAGCCAGGGATCGGCCTCGGTGGTGAACGGGCCCAGCGCGAGGTCCGCCTCCCGCGGCCCGCCCACCCCGGGCAGCGCGATCAGCACCACCCCCCAGGGCGGCAGCGCGAGGGTCAGGGCGCTGACCAAGGCCCCGACCCCCAGATGCAGGGTCCACCAGACCGCAGCCCGTCCCCTGGCGGCCCAGGACCGCGCGGGCCCCTGCGCCAGCAGCTCCCCCGGCACCCCGCACAGGGCCCGTACGGCGGTCACCGACAGGGGTCTGACCAGCCCGAAGAGGCAGGCGCTGGCCGCGGTGAGCGGCAGGGCGACCCCGTAGGCGGTGAGGATCAGCGAGGGCGAGGCCAGGGCGTTGACCCCGCCCGCCGCCACACCGACCCCCACCTGGGTGAGGAGGAAGTACGGCATGAGCAGCGCTCCGCCGAGGATCAGGTGGACCCAGCGCAGCCGGGCCCGGGCCCCGAGGAGCGCGCCCAGGCCGGCGCGCGTCATCTCGCGGGGCGGGACATCAGGAACCGTACGAGGACGGCGGCGGTGAGCGATCCGGTGAGCATCTGGCCAGCGTAGGTCAACCGGCCTATGAGGGACGGGCCTTCCCCGCCGTCGATCGAGGGGCCCAGCGAGGCGAGCAGCATGCCCGCGCCCCAGCTCAGCGTCACCGCCGCGCCCGTCCAGGCCAGGCCGAGCGGCAGGCGTGCCCGCGGCCTCCCGCCGCGGGCCAGGAGCAGGGCCCCGGCCCCGGCGGCGAGGGCGCCCAGCCCGTGCACGGCGGCCACCACCCCGCCCTCGGCGGTGTGGGCCGCCGCGCGCCCGGGCGGCAGTCCGGCCGCGCCGCCGAAGGCCCAGTAGGCATGGGCCACCGCGATGACCAGGCCGCAGACGGCCGCGGCTGCCGCCACCACCCCCGTGGGCGACGGCAGCCGCTCCCCTGTCACGCCCCGCAGGCGCCGGCCCCAGCGCGTGCGCGCGTAGGGCACGAGCAGCCCGGCCAGGGCGAGTCCTTGGAGGGTGAAACCCCCGTACACGAGGGGGAAGACCCAGGGGTCGAGGTAGGGCTCCGGCCCGGCCGTCGGCTCCGGACCGGCCCCGAAGCCGAGTGCGCGGAGCGTCAGTTGGCCCGCGAAGCCGCACAGGATGGGGGTGAGCAGGCCGGTGGCGACGAACGCCGGGACGATCAGCAGCCAGCCGGGCACCCGTCTGCCCCAGGGTCTGGTGAGCACCAGGACGAGCAGGATCACGCAGGCGTCCATGGCCAGCGTGACGGCGTTGACCGCGAGGAGGAAGCCCCCCGGCTCGCGCAGCGCGCTGCCCGCCGGTATGCCGATCGTGCTGCCTGCCAGCCAGGCGGACTTGAGGGACAGATAGGGCAGGGTGGCGGCCACGGCCACGGCCGGCAGGACCCGCCGCGCGACCCACCCGGGCATGTGCGGCTTGGGGCTCGACGGGCGCTGCGTCGCGTGAACGGCTTGTGTGTCCATGCCTCAACGGTCCCGTGGACCGCTCCCCGCCGCCTCCCCCTCGGAGGGGAACCGCCTCCCCCACCCGGGGGAGGAACGGCCGCCTCCACGACCGCTTCCGCGGCCGCTTCCGCCCGCGACCCCGTCCTCACATCCGCCGCGTCACCACCGTCAGCCGGTCCCGGGCCTCGAACAGTGCCGCCTTGATGACCTGTTCGTGCCCCGGCGTCAGCCGGGCCACCGGCACCGAGCAGCTGACCGCGTCGCGCGCCGGTGTCCGGTACGGCACCGCCACCCCGAAGCAGCGCAGCCCGAGGGTGTTCTCCTCCCGGTCCACCGCGTAGCCCTGCTCCCGTACCAGCTCCAGTTCCTCGATGAGCCGTTCCCGGTCGGTGGTGGTGTGCTCGGTGACGGCTTCCAGCCGCCGCGGGAGCAGCGCCCGTACCTCCGCGTCCGTGTGGGTGGCCAGCAGCGCCTTGCCCAGCGCCGTCGAGTGCACCGGCAGCCGCCGCCCGACCCGGGTGAAGGGGCGCAGGTAGTGCTGGGACTGCCGGGTGGCGAGGTAGACCACGCTGGTGCCGTCCAGCCGGGCCAGGTGGATGGTCTCGGTCGTGTCCTCGGAGAGCCGGTCCAGGGTGGGCCGGGCGGCGGCGACCACCTCGTCCCCGTCGATGTAGGAGCTGCCGACGAGCAGGGCCCGTACGCCGATGCCGTAGCGGGTGCCCGTCGCGTCCGTCTCCACCCAGCCCAGGTTCACCAGGGTGCGCAGCAGCATGTAGAGGCTGGACTTGGGCAGCGACAGGTCGTCCTGGATGTCGGCCAGGCTGTGCAGCCCCGGGCGGGCCGCGAAATGCTCCAGCAGCAGGACGGTCCGGACCGCCGATTTGACCGGTGCCGCCTGGGCGGGGACCCCCGATTCGGCCGTCGTCATACGCCTGCTCCCCCTCTGGTCGCCTCTTGTCACGCGGAGGACCCGGAAATAGAGTCCGCACCAGACGTGATCATTCATCCACCGGAACGGCGTTCAGAATACTGAACGGGACACTGAACGATCCAGGAGGCAGCGGGCCATGACAGCGACCCCAGTCTGGAGTGTGGACCCCCGCACCGGGAAGCAGCGCGAGCAGGTTGCGGTGGAGGCCACATCCCGCGAGGTGGACGAGGCCGTACGCGCCGCCCACGCGGCCCGCGCCGCCCTCGCCGACGCCCCCGCCCGCGCCGCCTTCCTGCGCGCCGCCGCCACGCTCCTCGACCAGGCCGCCGCCCATGTCATCGAGGCCGCCGACGCCGAGACCGCGCTCGGGCCGGGCCGCCTCACCGGCGAACTGGCCCGCACCACCGGCCAGCTGCGCGCCTTCGCCGACGCCGTGGACGCCGGGGCGTACCTCGACATCCGCATCGACCGCGCGAACCCCGCCCTCAGCCCGCCGCGCCCCGAACTGCGCCGCTACAAGGTCCCGCTCGGTGTGGTGGCCGTCTACGCCGCCTCGAACTTCCCGCTCGCCTTCTCCGTCCCCGGCGGGGACACCGCGAGCGCGCTGGCCGCAGGCTGCCCGGTGGTCGTCAAGGCGCACCCCGACCACCCCGCCACCTCCGAGCTGTGCGCGTCGCTGCTGCGCCGGGCCTCCCTCGCCTCCGGGCTGCCCGGCGATGTGGTGGTCCTCGTCCACGGCTTCGACGCGGGGCTGGAGCTGATCCGCCACCCGCTGGTGGCCGCCGCCGGGTTCACCGGGTCCGTACGGGGCGGCCGGGCGCTGTTCGACGCGGCCGCCGCCCGGCCCGTACCCATCCCCTTCCACGGCGAACTGGGCTCCCTCAACCCCGTCGTGGTCACCCCGGCGGCCGTCGCGGAGCGCGCCGAGGAGATCGGCGCCGGGCTCGCGGACTCGGTGACCCTCGGCGTCGGCCAGTTCTGCGTCAAGCCCGGCCTGGTGCTGGTCCCCGAGGGCGCCGACGGCGACCGGCTCACCGACGCGCTCACCAAGGCCCTCGGGGAGACCGAGCCGGGGGTGCTGCTGGACCACCGCATGCGGGAGAACTTCGTCTCCGGCGTACGGGAGCGCGCCGCCCTCCCCGGCGTCACCGCGCCCGTCACCCCCGGCTCCGGCGGGGAGCACACCGTCGGCGCCGGATATCTGACCGTGCGCGCCGCGGACCTCCTCGCGGGCGGGGCGTACGACGTGCTCCTGGAGGAGTGCTTCGGCCCGGTCACCGTGGTCGTGCGGTACGCCGGCCAGGACGAGGCCGGCGCGGTCCTCGGGCGGCTCGCCGGGAACCTGAGCGCCACCCTCCAGCTGTCCGCCGCCGAGACGGCGGGCGCGCCGGGTCCGGCGGCCGCGCTGATCGAGCAGGTCACGGGGCTGGCGGGGCGGATCGTGGTCAACGGCTGGCCGACCGGGGTCGCGGTGGCCCCGGCCCAGCACCACGGCGGCCCGTACCCGGCCGCCACCTCGCACTCCACCTCGGTGGGTGGTACGGCGATCGAGCGCTGGCTGCGCCCCGTGGCCTACCAGTCCGTACCGGACGCCCTCCTCCCGCCCGCGCTGCGCGAGGCCAACCCGCTGGGCCTGCCCCGGCTGGTGACCGGCGGCTGAGCGGGCACACCACCGCGCCGCCGACGCCACCGCACGTACCGCCGAAGGCCGCCGCCCCGCCCGGGGAGGCGGCCTTCCGCATGCGGGCGGCTCCGTACGGATCCCGGGCACAACACGCGCACATCCCGCCACTTGACGCCTCATAAGCATGCCCCGGGCAACCATGCCGCCGATTTCCGCAAGGGTGGGGCCACTTGCGGGAAGGGCCCCACCCCCGAGTCGGCATGCGCATGGAGGCAACTGGTGACCGAGATCCCTGCCCAGCGAGGCGGACCTCCGCCGCGCGAGATCATTCGCGAGGCGTACCGGGCCGCCGAGTCCGCGGCACTCGCCAGCCCTCTGTTCCGCGCCCTCCCGGACGACAACAAGTCCATGGTCCTGAACGAGGCTTCCGTCTGCGTGCTCATGGGGCTCGCCGAGGCCCCTGTGACGCCCGGCCTGAAGGAGGTGACGGAGCTCCTCACCGACGAGGTCTTCCGCCAGATCAAGATCCTGAACCGGAAGGAGAACCTGTACCGCAGGAACGCCTACCCCACGACCTACTTCGACCACCTCGTCCACCCGGACGACCCCCACGGCGGACACGATCCCGAGGGCCCCGACGGCGAACCGCCGGAAACCGGAGCCCGCGACCAGGACCGCCCCGGACTCGCCCCGGAGGAGCTGGAGGCGTTCTGGACCGTCCTCCGCTCGGCCTTCCGCGGCCGTCAGCTCGCCATCCTCGAAATGCGGTACAGCGAGGAGGGCGCCACGCTCAGCGAGGAGAAGATCGCCGAGCGGCTCGGGGTGTCACGGCGGACGGTGCGCACCGCTCTGGAGCGCGCGCAGAAGAAGTTCCCCGGCCTGAGGGAGGCCCTGCGCCCCCTCGGCGAGAAGACCGGCCACATCGAGAGCCACGAAGAACCCCACCACTAGCGCATGTTCGCGGCCGGGGCCGTCGTACGGCTGCAACCACAGCGACGGCCCCGCCCGTTCCCCGGCCAGTGACAGCCAGGTTGGAGACAGAATGCACATGACGAACGAGGACGAAAACCTCGGCATCGAGGATTGGTTCAGCCGACACCTCCGGGCACTGCACGCCTGGGCCCGTACGAGGCGTGCCGCCCGGGACGTCGAAGCGGAACTCGACCAGGTGTACGCCGAGGTCGCGCGGCGCCTGGCCCAGCGCGAGAAGGCCGCGCCGGACAAGGCCGAAGGGTGGCTTTGGCGCGGCCACCGCAGCCACGGCCGACGCACCCGGGCCGACGGGGGGTGGCAGCTGATTCCCCCCGGTCTGGCCTGGGCGGCGCTCCCCCGGCTGCCGCACCCGGTCCGGGTCTGGCTGGCGATCGGCGCCGCCGCCCTCACGACGATCTGCGCCGTGAGGCTCCAGTAACCACCGGACAGCATGAAGCCCGCTGCTCACCTGGCGTAGGAACCGAGAGCAGCGGGCCACCGGAGACATCCTGTGGAGGGACATCACCATGAGCAGCATGCCCGATGCGCGCGACGCGCGACACCCGAACACCCCGGCGGTCCTGGGGCACACCCTGGAGGATCTGCTCGCCGAGGCCGAACAGGAGCTGCTGCGCCGCAAGGCGGCGGTCGCGCAGCAGCGGACCGAGGTCCGGCGGCTCGAGCTCCGCCGGCGCCGTGCCCGCCGCCGCGTCCGGCGACTGCGGAGGGCGCGCCTGATCCGCCCGGCGCTGGGCATCGCCCTCGGCGTGTGCGGTCTGCTCGCCTTCGTGTGCGGCCTCGCCGCGTTCCTGATGGGGTCGGACCGGGCGGACGACTGGTTCACCCTGGGGGTGACGGCCTGGGGCGCGGCGGCCGTGTTCCGCGCCGAGCGCCGGCGCTAGCGTCCTCGGCCGGCCGGGCATCCGGACCACCGGCCGGCGGTACGGATGCCCGGCGGTACGGATGCCCGGCGGCCCGCGGAAATATCGGGCGAGGGTAAGGGAACGGCAAAGCACCTCCGGTCGTTCTCCGGGCATGACCGCTATGACCCCTGGATCCAACCTGCCGCTCAATGCCGTCCGCGTCACGGTCGACGTGGCCGCGCCGGTGCGGCTCGATGTCTCGGCCCTGCTCCTGACGGCCGACGGCAAGGTGCGCTCGGACGCCGACTTCATCTTCTTCAACCAGCCCACCGGGCCCGGTGTCGTCTACCGGTCCGGTGGGGGGTCGGCGCCGGACTCGGTCTCCGTGGACACCTCCGCGCTGCCGCCGGGCATCGAGCGGATCGTGGTCACGGCCAGCCCCGATGCCGCCGGGCAGAGCTTCCAGGGCATCGAGCCCACCGCCACCGTGCGCGACGCCGAGGGCGGTGCGGTGATCGCCAGCTTCACCCCGCCGCAGCTCGCCACCGAGACCGCGCTGGTCGTCGTCGAGATCTACCAGCGCGGCGGCGTGTGGAAGGTGCGCGCGGTCGGCCAGGGGTACGCGAACGGCCTCGCCGGCATCGCCACCGACTTCGGCGTCTCCGTGGACGAGGAGCCGGCGCCCGCCGCGGCCGCCCCCGTCGCGGCCGCCCCCGTCGCCCCGCCCGCGCCGCCCGCGGCTCCGGCGCCGCCCGCCCCGCCGGTGTCCTACCCGCCCTCCCCCTGGCTCGGCGGCGCCACCACGCCCGCCGCACCGGCGGCCCCGGCCCCGGCCGCGCCCCCGGCCGCACCCGCCGCCCCCGCCGCCTCCGGGAAGATCAACCTGGACAAGGGGCGGGTCAGCCTCCAGAAGAACCAGACCGTCTCCCTGGTCAAGGGCGGCCGCCCGCTGCTCTCCCAGGTCAAGATGGGCCTGGGCTGGGAGCCCGCCTTCGGCGGCCGCGACATCGACCTCGACGCCTCGGTCATCGCCTACGGCCCGCAGCGCAACCACATCGACAGCTGCTACTTCGGCAAGCTGTCCATCCTCAACGGCGCGATCAAGCACTCCGGGGACAACCTCACCGGTGAGGGCGCCGGGGACGACGAGGTGATCGTCGTGGACCTCGGCCGGCTGCCCGCCGAGGCCACCGGCCTGGTCTTCACGGTGAACTCCTTCTCCGGCCAGAAGTTCACCGACGTGGCCAAGGCGTACTGCCGGCTGATCGACGCGGCGAGCGGCGAGGAGCTGGTGCGCTTCGACCTCACCTCCGCCGAACCGCAGACCGGCGTGATGATGGCGAAGCTGATCCGGCAGTTCTCCGGCGAGTGGGAGATGACGGCCATGGGCGAGTTTGTGAAGTCGCGCACAGTGCGCGGCATGGTCAAGCCCGCCGCACAGGCACTCTGAGCAGGTGGGCGGGCCCGTACGGCCGTTGGGGGCGCGGGGCCAGTGATGGAGGCCACGCGTAATCCGCGAGTGGCTGTCAGTGTGCGCCCGTAGCCTTGTGGGTATGCACCAGACACTCACACCCGCGGGGCCCGCCCGCCCGTCCGCCGCCGAGGCGAACGAGGCGATACGGCACCTTGTCGAGACCCGGGTTGACGGCGAGTGGCCTGCGGAGGCGTATGAGTTCCTGCTCTCCGAGTGGGCCGAAGCCTCGCGCGCGGAGGTCTCCGCCGCCCGGTGACGCGGTACGGCGCGGACCCGAGGTCCGCGCCGCCCGCCTGCTGGACCTGCCCTCCCGGAAGGGCCCCGGCCTCAGTGACCGCGCCGCCACGGCCCGGTGACGGCCAGCATGATCCCCGGATCCTGGATGTTGGCGTACAGCGTGCGCCCGTCCGGTGAGAAGCACACCCCCGTGAACTCCGCGTACTCGGGCTGCTCCGGCGTCCCGATGTTCAGCTCGTTGCGCGCCAGCGGATACGTACGCCCCGCCTCCGTGGCACCGAAGAGGTGCTGGAGCCCCGAGCCGTCCTCCGCGATGACCAGCCCGCCGTACGGGGACACCGTGATGTTGTCGGGCCCGTCGTAGCCGCCCTCCGCCGAGGGATCGGCGTTCACCCCGATGAGCACGGTCAGCCGTACCGTGCGCCGCTTGGGGTCGTAGAACCAGACCTGCCCGTCGTGCGCCGCGCCGGGGCTCTCCTCGCGGGCGTAGGAGGAGACGAAGTAGGCGCCGCCGTCGGCCCACCACATGCCCTCCAGCTTGCGTCCGCGCGTCACCGCGTGGTCCGCGAACTGCCCCCGCACCGGCACGGTCCGGGCGTCGCGGTCCGGCACGTCCACCCAGTCCACCCCGTAGACGGTGCCGATCCGGGTGGCGCGGGAGAGGTCGTCGACGAACCGGCCGGAGCTGTCGGTGCACTTGGCCGCCTGGAGCACCCCCGCGTCCGGGGCGAGCGTACGGAGCCTGCCGCGGCCGTGCCGGAAGCCGCGGGGCGGGGTCCAGCGGTAGAGCAGCCCGTTCGGGCCGGAGGCGTCCTCGGTGAGGTACGCGTGGCCCTGGCGCGGGTCGATGACCACGGCCTCGTGGTCATAGCGGCCGAACGCCTTGACGGGGCGCGGGTCGCGGTTCGCGCGCCGGTCGTGCGGGTCCACCTCGAAGACGTAGCCGTGGTCCTTGGTCATCCCGTTCCGGCCCGCGAGGTCGGAGTTCTCCTCGCAGGTCAGCCAGGTGTTCCAGGGGGTGGCGCCGCCCGCGCAGTTGGTGGACGTACCGGCGATGCCCACCCATTCGGCGACCTCGCCGCCGCGCCGGACCTCGACGACGGTGCAGCCCCCGGCCGCGGCCGGGTCGTAGACGAGGCCGTCGGCGAGCGGGACCGGGCGGGGCCAGTTCGTCCGCCGGCCCTTGAGCTCGTGGTTGTTGACGAGGAGGGTGACCCCGCGGTGGCCCTCGAAGGCGGCCGTGCCGTCGTGGTTCGACGGGGTGGTCTCCCCCGATTCCAGCCGGGTCACCCCGCTGTGCGTGATCACCCGGTACCGGAAGCCGGCGGGCAGGGCGAGGATGCCGGCCGGGTCGGGCACGAGGGGGCCGTAGCCGGGCTCGCAGGGCCGTCCGTCCGCCTCGCGGCGCGTGCTGTCGTCGGCCGCCAGGGCCCCCGGGGCGGTGGCGAGGGCGCCGACCGTCCCGGTGAGCGCCACGCCCGCACCCGCGAGGACGGTACGGGCGGTGAAGTCTCTACGGCTGAGCGGCATCGGATCTCCAGGGTGGGGAGTGGTGCGCCTGTCGTGCGGTCGTCGGCGCACACGCTCCCGCCCGCACGTGAACGGCGGCTGAATTACCCACGAAGGGGAAGCGGCCCCTCACCGCTCGGCGGAATGGCCAACTCCGGCCGTGGAACGGCGCATTGCCGCCACCTGCCCCCGGATGCTCAGGGCCGCCGGGACCGCGCCTTGAAGGCCGCCTTGCGGGCCTCCTTCGCCGTCCCGCGGTCCGGGTGCAGCCGCCCCATCGCCTCCAGGACGGCGGCCGTGGACGGGTGCTCGGTCCGCCACACCTGCTCGAAGAACTCCGCGTGGTGCGCGGTCAGGGTCTCCATGAGCAGCGCCAGCTCCTCCGTCTCCCCGTCCGCCGCGAGCTGCGCCGCGATGGTGTCGACGGTCAGCCAGAACACCATCTCCGGATCGGGCGCCGGTACGTCGGCCACCCCGCGCTCCGCCAGCCAGACCCGGGCGAGCCCGCCGAGCTCCGCGTCGTCCAGCACCGAGCGGACCGCCGGCTCGGCCTCGGGACCGGCGGGGGCCAGGGCCTGCTGGCAGCGCAGCCGGCGCAGCGGGCCGCCCTCGTCGTCGCCGCGGGCCGCCGCCAGCAGCTCCGTGACCGCGGCGGCCAGTTCGCGGCCCGCCAGCCACTGCTCGATCTCGGCCTGGGCGGCGCTCTCGGGGTAGTGGGAGATCGCGTCGAGGAGGGCGTCGGCCCCCTTGCCGGCCAGCTCCCCGACGGCCGGGGCATCGGCCCCGGCCTCCAGCAGCCGGGCGCGGATCCCGTAGAGGCCGAGCGGGGTGAGGCGGACCATGCCGTAGCGGGAGACGTCCTCGTCCTCCTCGGCCCCGGCGCCGGATCCGCCGGCGGCGATCTCCTCGTCGGCCGCCTCCGCCATCAGCTCCTCGTCGACGGGGCGGAACTCCACCAGCCCGATCGGCTCCAGCTGCCGGAACTGGTCGTCGAGCCGCATCATCGCGTCCGAGACCTGCTCCAGCACGGCGTCGGACGGCTCGCCCATGCCCTCGGGCACGACCATGGAGGCGGCGAGCACCGGCAGCGGCACCGGCTGGTCCGCCGGGCCGCCGCTCCCGGCGGCGGTGAGCAGGTAGAGGTTGGCGAGGACCCCGTCGAGGAAGTCGGCCTCGCGGCCCGGGTTCCAGTCGAGCCGGTCGAAGTCGATGCCGCCGCCCGCGTCGAGGGCGTCGGCCAGGTCGTCGAGGTCGGGCACCGCCGCGTCGGCGAGGACGGTGTCCAGGGCGGCCAGCCACAGGTCGAGTACGTCGCCGGGCGTGCCGCCCGTCACCAGCGCCAGGTCCTCGCCGGGCGCGGCCGTACCGGTGGCCTCCCCGTCCGCGGCGTCCGCCGCCCGCTCCTCCTCCGGCTCGGTCACGTCCACCAGCCCGGTGTCCACGGCCACCCGCCACGCCTGGCTCGCGTACCCGGCGGAGTCCGCGTCGGCCGGGTCCAGGCCGAGGTGCGCGGCCGCCTCGGGGAGCTGGGCCGCGGCGAGTTCGCCGCCGACACCGACGCGGGTCGCGGGCCCGGCCCAGCGGGCGAGCCGGACGGCGCGCGCGAACAGCGGGGCGGTGAGCGCGTCGCGGGCCAGTTCCGCATCGGACCGCAGCCGGACCGGCGGCAGTGTGGGGTGCGACTCAGCGGACATAGGGGAGGGCTCCTCGCGGACGCGGTGGGGTGGGGACGGGCCGTGACGGCCACCACTGCGGCCGGACCGTCATACCCGCCCGAAAACCGGCGACATGGCCGACATGACGGGCAGTGCGGGCATGGCTGATGTGGCGCAGATGACAGGTGTGGCCGTCGTGCGGCGCTCCAGCGTAGACGCATATCGGGCACCTCCGCCGGGTCATCCCCGTTGGTTCATCCCACAGTCAGCCGCCGTCTTCCCTGGAGGGCTTGACAACTTTGCTGACCAACCAGGAAATTGACGCGCGTAGACGTATCGGGGGCGGCACGACCACCGCGGACCCCGATGCCGTACCCCCCTCCTTGCCCCTCTCCCACACCGGAGTTCCTGACCATGCGCTCCTCGCATCCCCGTTCCGCCGCCGTCGCGGCCCTCGTCGCCACCGCCCTGGCCACCGGCCTGCTCGCGGGCTCCGCCGACGCGGCCGAGGGCGCGGCGTCCGCCGAGCCGGTCCGCATCCACGACATCCAGGGCACCACCCGCATATCCCCGCTCAACGGCAAGCAGGTCACCGACGTCGAGGGCATCGTCACGGGTGTGCGCACCTACGGCTCGCGCGGCTTCTGGATCCAGGACCCGGACGCCGACGACAACGACGCCACCAGTGAGGGCGTGTTCGTCTTCACGAACTCCGTCCCCACCGTCGCCGTGGGCGACGCCGTCAAGGTCTCCGGCACGGTCGGTGAGTACATCCCCGGCGGCGTGAGCTCCGGCAACCAGTCCGTCACGCAGATCTCCAAGCCGGCCGTCACCCTGGTCTCCTCCGGCAACGCGCTGCCCGAGGCGACCGCGATCAACGAGTACACCGTGCCCGCCGAGTACGCCCCGGCCGGCGACCCGGCCGCCGGCGGCAGCATCAACGGCCTGGCCCTGGAGCCCTCGCGCTACGCCCTGGACCACTACGAGTCGCTGGAGGGCATGAACGTCAGGATCGGCACCTCCCGCGTGGTCGGCGCCACCGACCCGTACTCGGAGCTGTGGGTCACGGTGAAGGGCTGGGAGAACGCCGCCAAGCGCGGCGGCACCGTCTACGGCTCCTACGAGTCCCAGAACACCGGCCGCCTCCAGATCCAGCAGCTGGCGCCCGTGGCGCAGCAGCCCTTCCCGGTGGCCAACGTCGGTGACAAGCTGACCGGCACCACCGAAGGCCCGCTGGACTTCAACCAGTTCGGCGGCTACACCCTGGTGGCCCGCACCCTCGGCACCGTCAAGGCGGGCACCCTCGCCCCCGAGAAGACCAAGCCGCAGACCGACCAGGAGCTGGCGGTCGCCACGTACAACGTGGAGAACCTGGACCCGACGGACCCGCAGGAGAAGTTCGACGCGCTGGCGAAGGCCGTCGTCGAGAACCTGGCCTCCCCCGACATCCTCGCCCTGGAGGAGATCCAGGACGACAACGGCGCCAAGAACGACGGCACCGTCTCGGCGGAGCAGACGATCGCCAAGTTCACCGCAGCCATCACGGCGGCCGGCGGCCCCTCCTACCAGTGGCGGACCGTCAACCCGGAGGACAAGAAGGACGGCGGCGAGCCCGGCGGCAACATCCGCCAGGTCTTCCTCTTCAACCCGGCCCGGGTCTCCTTCACCGAGCGCGCCCCCGGCGACGCGGTGACGGCCACCGGTGTCGTCAAGGAGAACGGCAAGGCGCACCTGACCCACTCCCCCGGCCGCGTGGACCCGGCGAACCCGGCGTGGGCCGACAGCCGCAAGCCGCTCGCGGGCGAGTTCACCTTCCGCGGCAAGACGGTCTTCGTCATCGCCAACCACTTCGGCTCCAAGGGCGGCGACGAGGGCCTGACCTCGCACCACCAGCCGCCGCTGCGCTCCTCGGAGGCCAAGCGGCTGCTCCAGGCGCAGGCCGTGAACGGCTTCGTGAAGCAGATCCTGGCGGAGGACAAGAACGCCAACGTGCTCGCCCTCGGCGACATCAACGACTTCGAGTTCTCGGCGACGACGCAGGCGCTGGCGGACGGCGGGGCCCTGTACCCGGCCATCACGTCGCTGCCGAAGGCGGAGCGGTACTCGTACGTCTACCAGGGCAACGCGCAGGTGCTGGACCAGATCCTGACCAGCCCGGCGATCAAGAAGTTCACGTACGACAGCGTGCACATCAACGCGGAGTTCGCCGCCCAGAACAGCGACCACGACCCGCAGGTGCTGCGCTTCCGCCCGTGATCCCGGGGCGGTGAGCGGCAGGGGGCCCGGCCCGGCGACGCGGCCGGGCCGGGCCCCCTCCGGGGAACTCGCGGAAGCCGGGGAAGCCGGGGAACTCACGGAAGCCGGGGAAGCCGGGTAAGTCGGGGACTTTCGGCCCTGGCGTGACGCTCGCCACATCTCTACCGAATCGACCGGTTGTGGTGTTGAGTGTCTGCACGCCCGATCTTGTCCCGGCTCGTACCGACCGCCCTCCCTGGAGGATCCTGGTGTTGCCCTCGATCTCCCTCGCGCAGGAAATCGGCCTCGGCGTCCTGCTGGTGGCCGTACTCGTCTGGGTCCTCGGCCTCGGCCGCCTGATGCGGGGCGGGCGCGCGCACCGCGCGGAGCCGGCGGTCCGCCAGGGCCTGCCGATGATCCCGGCGCAGCGGGTCGCCGCCGGGCATCCGATGGAGACCGTGCAGCTGACCGAGGCCGAGGAGCAGGCGTTCGCGGGCCTGGTCCGCACGATCCCGCTGCACTGAACCGGGCCCGCCGCCTCCGTCTACGGGCGGCCCGCCGGCTCCTTCGGCCTGACGGCGCCGACCAGCGCGCAGACACCCGAGCCGATGACCAGGCTCCCCAGCAGGACCAGGGCCACGCCGACCAGGAACAGCCCGCTGTCGTCGTCCGACCAGTCGTAGGCGGCGGCCGCGGTGAGGCCGACCGCAAGGCCCGCGACGGCTCCGGCCGCGAGGCCCCGGTACGCCGCCCAGCACAGCGGCACCAGCAGGGTCAGCCCGAGCCCCAGCACCTGCCAGACCTCGTACGGCCCGGTCTCCGACCCGTCGGGCCCCACATCGCGGTGCTGGTCCCAGCCAAGCCAGGCGGCCCAGGCGGCGGCCGCCAGCACGGCGAGCGCCAGGGCGACCGGGAGCAGGGACGCGGGTCCGGACCGTATTCGTCGTCGCATGCGTCCAGCCTGCCCCCGGAGCCCCGTTTCTGTCAGTCGTTGCTGTGCAGGACCTCGTTCAGGCCGCCCCAGTTCGCCTTGTACGGGCGGGCCTCGACGGCGCCGGTGACCGAGTTGCGGCGGAAGAGGATGTGGTCGGCGCCGGACAGCTCCAGCGCCTTGACGACCTGGCCGTCCGGCAGGGTGACGCGGGTGCCCGCGGTGACGTAGAGGCCCGCCTCGACGACGCACTCGCTGCCGAGCGCGATGCCGATGCCCGCCTCGGCGCCGATCAGGGTGCGCTCGCCGATCGAGATGATCTGCTTGCCGCCGCCCGAGAGGGTGCCCATCGTGGAGGCGCCGCCGCCGATGTCGGAGCCGTCGCCGACCACGACGCCCGCGGAGATGCGGCCCTCGACCATGGAGGTGCCGAGGGTGCCGGCGTTGAAGTTGACGAAGCCCTCGTGCATGACGGTGGTGCCCTCGGCCAGGTGCGCGCCGAGGCGGACCCGGTCGGCGTCCGCGATGCGCACGCCCTTGGGCGCGACGTAGTCCGTCATGCGCGGGAACTTGTCGATCGAGGTGACCTGGAGGTGCAGGCCCTCGGCGCGCGCGTTGAGGCGTACGGTCTCGACCTGGTCCACGGCGACGGGACCGAGCGAGGTCCAGGCCACGTTGGTCAGGAGGCCGAAGACCCCGTCGAGGTTCTGGCCGTGCGGCTTCACCAGGCGGTGGCTGAGCAGGTGCAGGCGCAGGTACGCGTCGTGCGCGTCCAGCGGCTTGTCCTCCAGGGAGGCGATGACCGTGCGGACGGCTACGACCTCGACCCCGCGGACCGCGTCCGTACGGATCGCCTTGGCCGCGGCGGCGCCGAGGAGTTCGACGGCCCGCTCGGCGCTCAGGCGCTCGGTGCCGGCCGGGCCGGGCTCGGAGACCAGCTCGGGGGCGGGGAACCAGGTGTCGAGGACGGTGCCGTCGGCGGTGAGGGTGGCAAGTCCGGCGGCGACGGCGCCGGTGGTACGCGTAGCAGTCATATCCGAAACCTAACCGGCGACGGCCCGAGGGTGCGAACCGGTCTCATGTGCCGGTCGGACCGCGTGTCGCCGCGGCCGCGCCGCAGCCCACAGCACCGCACCGCCCGCCCCCGCCGCCAGCACCGCGCACAGCGGCCACAGCAGGCCGGGCGCGCCGGAGTAGAGGGTCCCGCCGAGCGTCGGCCCGAGGACGACGCCGCTGACCGAGACCCCGGCGTAGAGGCTCTGGAAGCGCCCGACGGCGTGCTCGGGCGCGGCGTCCGCGACGTAGGCGGTGGCCGTGGTCTTGTACAGGATCTCCCCGAGGCTCAGCAGGACCATCATCACCACGGCCGTCCCGGCCCCGGCCCCGAGCAGCAGCGCCCCGTACGCGGCCCCCACCAGCAGCATCCCGGTGCCGATGACCGGCAGCGCGGGCCTGCTGCGCAGGGCCACGGCCGCGGGCAGTTCCAGCAGCAGGATGACGGCCCCGTTGAGGGCGAGGACGAAGCCGAAGGTGCGGGCGTCCAGGCCGTGGTCGGTGAGGAAGACGGGGAAGGTGGAGTACTGCTGGCGGTAGACGAGATCGGTGACCAGGATCGCGCCGAGCAGCACCAACAGGGCGGGCCGGTCCCGCAGTTCGGCGAGGATCCCGCGGCCCCCGCCAGCGGGCGCCTTCGCCGCGGCCCCGGCCCCGCGCGCCGGGACCACACGGGCGGTCCAGAGGGCGAGGAGGAGGGTGCCGGCGCCGTCCGCGACGAACAGCCAGCCGTAGGAGACGCCGGTGGCGATCAGGGCGCCGAGCGGCGGCCCGAGGGTGAAGCCGCCGTTCGCGGCGCAGCGTACGAGGGCGAACGCCGGGCGGCGGGCCCCCTCGGGGACGGTGACGGCGACCAGCGCGGAGTTCGCCGCCCTGATCACCCCGGAGGTGTACTGGGCCGCCGGGAGGGCGGCGACCAGCAGGGCCAGCGGCAGCAGCGGGAGCGCGGCGAGGACCGTCCCGCCCAGCAGGGAGGCGGCGAGCAGCACCCGGCGGTGGCCGAAGCGGTCCCCGTACCAGCCGCCGGTGAAGTTGCCCGCGACCAGGCCGACGCCGCCGATACCGCTGACGAGCCCCGCCTCGGAGGCACTGAGTCCGCGCGGGCCCGTCAGGTAGAGGAAGACGAAGACGAAGGTGAAGCTGACGACGGCGTTGACGAAGACCCCCGCGGCCAGCAGCCACACGACCCTCGGTATGTCCTTGAACCCCTGTGGCACGCCCGTGTCCCCCGCTGTCCGGATCGCCGGCCGCTCGCTGTCCGATCACTGTCCGAGCACCGCCCGACGAGTCAGTTCCTTTTGGGAACGGACTATGTCAGCATGACAGCCTTGGGTCAACGGACGAAGGAGTTCCCATGGCCCAGCGCACACACCTCGGCGACGCGGACTGCGCCATCGCCCAGGCCCTCGACGTGGTGGGCGACTGGTGGACGCTGCTGATCGTGCGCGACGCCGCGCGCGGGCTGCACCGCTTCGACGAGCTCCAGCGCGAGCTGGGCGTCTCCCGCAAGGTGCTCGCGGAGCGGCTGAGGCTGCTGGTCGACGCCGGGGTGCTGACGCGCGAGCCGTACCAGGAGCGCCCGGTGCGGCACGAGTACCGGCTGACCCCGCGCGGGCGGGCCCTGCTGCCGGTGCTGGTGGCCCTCCAGGACTGGGGGGACACCTGGATCCTGGGAGAGGGAGAGATGACGGCGACCACGGACGAGGCATCGCGCGAGGCGGAGCGGATGCACGCGCTGCGCGGGACCCGGGTGCCCCCGCTGCTGCTGCCGGACCGTTCCGGCGGGCTCACCGACCCGGTGGCGGACACCCCGTTCACGGTCCTGTACTGCTTCCCCGGCGCCTACGCCCGCGCCGAGTCCTACCCGCCGGGCTGGGGCGGCATCCCGGGCGCGCGGGGCTGCACCTTCGAGTCCTGCACCTACCGCGACCAGCTGGCGGAGTTCACCGGAGCCGGGGCCACCGTGCACGGGGTGTCCACCCAGCGCCCGGACGAGCAGCGGGAGTTCGCGGAGCACGAGCGGCTGCGCTTCCCGCTGCTCTCCGACGCCGACCTGAGCCTGACGGCGGCCCTGCGGCTGCCGACCTTCCGCGCGGCGGGCGTGAGCCGGATCAAGCGGCTGACCCTGGTCGTGGACCGCGAGCGCACGGTCCGCGAGGTGATCTACCCGGTCACGGACATCGAGGCGAGCGTACGGGCGGCCCTCACGGCGGTCCGCACGGCGGGCGGGGCCCAGGCGTAGAGCCCGCTCAGGCCCCCGGCCGCAGCACCCGGGACAGCACCTCGCGGGCGTACCCCTCGTCGTACGGGGCGTCGGTCAGCAGCACCTGGAGGCTGATCCCGTCCATCACCGCCACCAGCGCCCGCGCCGTCACCGGATCGGTCCGGGCGGCCAGCGCCGCCGACACGGCGGTGTACCACTCCGCGGCCACCGGGCGCAGGGCCGGGCGGCGCAGGGCCGCGAGGTAGAGCTCGTACTCCAGCTCCGCGCGGCCGCGGTCCGGCGCCAGGAACTCCCCCAGCAGCCGGGCGAGGGCCCGCGCGAGGTCGGTGTCCGGGTCCGCCAGCGCCGCCGAGCCGGCCACCGCGCGCGCGAAGCCCTCGTTGGCCTGGCGCAGGGCGGCGACCAGCAGATCGTCCAGCGTCCTGAAGTGGTAGGTGGTGGACCCCAGCGGTACGTCGGCCTCCGCGGCCACGGTGCGGTGGCTCAGCCCGGCGATCCCCTTGGCCGCCACCACCCGGATCGCCGCGTCGATGATCCGCTGGGGCCGCTCGGGGTCGTAGCGCCGGGCCGCCGGGGACATCAGTGGGCCCCGCCGAGATTCAGCAGGACCACGCCCGCGATCACCAGGGCGATCCCGGCGATCTTCGCGGCGGTGGCGGGCTCCCCGAGGAAGACCATGCCGATGGCGGCGATCGCGGCGGTGCCGACCCCGGCCCAGATCGCGTAGGCGGTGCCCACCGAGAGGGATTTCAGGGTCTGGGCGAGCAGGGTGAAGGCGATGGCGTACCCCAGCAGGGTGCCCAGCGAGGGCCAGAGCCGGGTGAAGCCGTCGCTGTACTTCATGGCGGTGGTTCCGGCGACCTCGGCGGCGATGGCCGCGGCAAGCAGCACGTAGGGCATGTGTACGAGTGTACCCATCGATGCGTACGGCCGTACACAACAGCGGGAAACTCGGTGCCATGCCCCTGACATGCTGGGATACGGTATGTGCGTTCGACGGGGGAACGAGATTACGGAGCACATGCATGACGCAGAACACAGGGTGGGGACCCGCGGGGGCACCCGGTCCGCAGGGCTGGGGGAACCCGCAGCAGTGGGGCGGATGGGCCCCGCCCCCGCCCAAGCCCGGAGTGGCGCCGCTGCGCCCGCTGGGCCTCGGGGACATCGTGAACGCCTCGTTCTCCGCCCTCGGCCGCCACTGGAAGCCGCTCCTCGGCGTGACGATGGCCGTCCAGGGCCTCTGCCTGCTCGTGATGGCCCTGCTGGCGGGCACCGCCCTGGCCGTCGTGTTCGGGCACATCGCACCGGTCATGGACACACCGGACGGGATGGACCCCGCGCCCGAGCACCTGACCCCGCTCATCGTGGCGGCCGTCGTGCTCTTCGTCCTGCTGATGATTGTGGGAACCGTGGCCATGGCCATGCTCACCGCCGTCTTCCCCGCGGTGCTCCGCGAGTCGGTCATGGGCCGGACCACCACCTTCGGCTCCCTGTGGCGCGAGGCCCGGCGCCGCACCCCGGCGGTCCTGGGGACCCTGCTGCTCTCCTGGCTGGTCACGGGCGCGCCGATGCTCGCCGCCGCGGCGGTGGGGCTGCCGCTGCTCTTCGCCGGCCTCGCGGGCGAGGACCCCGCGCCGTGGGCCGCGGTGCTGCTGCCGGCCCTGCTGCTGCCGGCCGTCCTGGTGGCCGTCTGGCTCCAGACCCGGTTCGGCCTGGCGCCCGCCGCCGCGGTCATGGAGGAGGCCAGGCCGGTCACCGCGCTGCGGCGCTCCACCGCCCTGGTCAAGGGCAACTGGTGGCGGATCTTCGGCATCACCCTCGTGGGCGGCATGATCGGCGGCAGCATCGCCTACGTGATCCAGATACCGTTCCAGTTCATCGGCATGTTCGGGTTGATCCCGGCGATGAACGGGGGCGGCGTGACCGACGGCACCGACATCGCCGGCCTGATCGCCGGCTTCGTGTTCGTCCTCGTCTGCGTCCTGATCGGCGCCGGCACGAGCCAGATGTTCCAGCTCGGCTACGTCCAGCTGGTCAGCAGCCTGCTGTACGTGGACCAGCGCATCCGGCAGGAGAACCTGGCCGCGAACATCCTCGCCGAGCTGGCCGCCACCCGGCCCCCGGCACACGGCTGAGCGGTACGCACGCCGGGCGACCGGCGGCATACGGGAAGGGCCCCCGGCACGATCGCCGGGGGCCCTCTCGGTGTTCTTCGGACTCAGACGTTGAATCCGAGCGCGCGCAGCTGCTCGCGGCCGTCGTCCGTGATCTTGTCCGGGCCCCACGGCGGCATCCAGACCCAGTTGATCCGGAGCTCGTTGACGATGCCGTCCGTCGCCGACTTCGCCTGGTCCTCGATGACGTCCGTCAGCGGGCACGCCGCCGAGGTCAGCGTCATGTCCAGGGTGGCGATGTTCGCGTCGTCGATGTGGATGCCGTAGATCAGGCCCAGATTGACGACGTCGATGCCCAGCTCGGGGTCGACCACGTCGTAGAGGGCCTCGCGGACCTCCTCCTCGGTGGCCGGCTTGATCGACGCCTCGGGCGTCGCGTTCTCGGTCATGCCGTCTTCCTCTCCGCGCCGTCGCCCAGCGCCTGGGCGGTCGCGTCCTTCCAGGCCATCCAGCTCAGCAGGGCGCACTTCACACGAGCCGGGTACTTGGAGACGCCGACGAACGCGACCGCGTCCTCCAGCACCTCCTCCATGGCCTCGTCGGGCTCGATCTTGCCCTTGGACTGCATCATCTCCAGGAACACGCCCTGGATCTTCTGCGCCTCGGCCAGCTCCTTGCCGACCAGCAGCTCGTTCAGTACGGACGCGCTGGCCTGGCTGATGGAGCAGCCCTGGCCCTCGTAGCTGACATCCGTCAGCGTCTCACCGTCGTACTTCACGCGCAGGGTGATCTCGTCGCCGCACGTCGGGTTGACGTGGTGCACCTCGGCGTCGCCGTCGCGCAGGCCACGGCCGTGCGGGTGCTTGTAGTGGTCCAGGATCAGTTCCTGGTACATCGAATCGAGCTTCACTGCGTCCTCGTCGCCTCGTCCGTCAGCCGAAGAAGTTCCGTACGTGCTCCAGCCCGTCGATCAGCGCGTCGACATCGGCCGGAGAGGAGTACAGATAGAAAGACGCTCGCGTCGTCGCCGGAATTCCGTAGCGCAGGCAGACCGGGCGCGCGCAGTGGTGTCCCACGCGGACCGCGATGCCCTGCTCGTCCAGGACCTGGCCGACGTCGTGCGGGTGGATGTCGCCGAGTACGAAGGAGATCGCGGCGCCGCGGTCCTCGGCCGTGGTGGGGCCGATGATCCGCAGGTCGGGCACCTCGGCGAGGCGCTTGATCGCGTACTCGGTGATCGCGTGCTCGTGTGCGGCGATCTTGTCCATGCCGATCGCGGACAGGTAGTCCACGGCCGCGCCGAGGCCGACGGCCTGGGCGATCGGGGGCGTACCGGCCTCGAACTTGTGCGGCGCCGGGGCGTAGGTCGAGGCGTGCATCGACACGGTCTCGATCATCTCGCCGCCGCCGAGGAACGGAGGCAGGTCCTCCAGCAGCTCCTGGCGGCCCCAGAGCACGCCGATGCCGGTCGGGCCGCACATCTTGTGGCCGGTGAAGGCCACGAAGTCGGCGCCGAGCGCCTGCACGTCCAGCGGCATGTGCGGGGCGGCCTGGGAGGCGTCGATCAGCACCAGCGCGCCGACGTCCTGGGCGCGCCGGACGATCGCCTCGACCGGGTTGACCGTGCCCATGATGTTGGAGACCAGCGTGAAGGAGACGATCTTCGTCTTCTCCGTGATGACCTCTTCGATGGTGGACAGGTCGAGCCGGCCGTCGTCGGTGAGGCCGAACCACTTCAGCTTGGCGCCGGTACGCTGCGCGAGCAGCTGCCACGGCACGATGTTGGAGTGGTGCTCCATCTCCGTGATGGCGATCTCGGTCTCGCGGTCGACCCGGTAGGGCTCGTCCGCCCAGCCGAGCATGTTGGCGACGAGGTTGAGCGACTCCGAGGCGTTCTTGGTGAAGATCACCTCGTCGCGGCTCGGCGCGTTGATGAAGGCGGCGACCTTGTCGCGGGCGCCCTCGTACAGCGCCGTGGCCTCCTCGGCCAGCACGTGCACGCCGCGGTGGACGTTGGCGTTGTGCTGTTCGTAGTACTCGCTCAGCGCGTCGAGCACCTGGCGCGGCTTCTGGGAGGTCGCCGCGTTGTCCAGGTAGACGATCTTCTTCCCGTCGTGGACCACACGATCCAGCAGGGGGAAGTCCTTGCGGATCGCGTCGATGTCGAGGAGGCCAGGCAGCTGTGTCACGCGGTCGCGCCACCCTTCACGTACTTGTCGTAGCCCTCGTTCTCCAGCTGGTCGGCGAGCTCGGCGCCGCCGGACTCGGCGATGCGGCCGTTCGCGAACACGTGCACGAAGTCGGGCTTGATGTAGCGCAGGATGCGCGTGTAGTGGGTGATCAGCAGGGTGCCGACCTCGCCGCCCTCGCGGACGCGGTTGACGCCCTCGGAGACGATGCGCAGGGCGTCGACGTCGAGACCGGAGTCGGTCTCGTCGAGGATCGCGATCTTCGGCTTGAGGAGCTCCAGCTGCAGGATCTCGTGGCGCTTCTTCTCACCGCCGGAGAAGCCCTCGTTGACGTTGCGCTCGGCGAAGGACGGGTCCATCGACAGCTGCTCCATCGCGGACTTGACCTCCTTCACCCAGGTGCGCAGCTTGGGGGCCTCGCCGCGGATGGCGGTGGCGGAGGTGCGCAGGAAGTTGGAGACCGAGACGCCGGGGACCTCGACCGGGTACTGCATGGCGAGGAAGACGCCGGCGCGGGCGCGCTCGTCGACGGACATCTCCAGGACGTCCTCACCGTCGAGGGTGACGGTGCCGCCGGTGACCGTGTACTTCGGGTGGCCGGCGAGGGAGTAGGCCAGGGTCGACTTGCCGGAGCCGTTGGGGCCCATGACGGCGTGCGTCTCGCCCTGCTTGATGGTCAGGTCGACGCCCTTGAGGATCTCGCGGGGGCCGTTCTCCGCCTCGACGGAGACGTGCAGGTCGTGGATTTCAAGCGTAGCCATGGGTGACTCAGGACTCCTGGGTGACGGAGACGAGCACATCGTCCCCTTCGATCTTTACGGGGTATACGGGAACGGGGCGCGTCGCGGGCAGACCGGAGGGCTTGCCGGTACGCAGGTCGAAGGCCGACCCGTGCAGCCAGCACTCGATCATGCAGTCCTCGACCTCGCCCTCCGAGAGCGAGACGTTCGCGTGCGAGCAGATGTCGTTGATGGCGAACACCTCCCCGTCGGTGGAGACGATGGACACCGGCGTGCCGTCGAGCTCCACCCGCTTGGGGGTGTTCTCCTCCAGCTCGCTCAGCGCGCATGCCTTGACGTAGTTCATCAGACGGAGCCCTGGAGCTCGGCCTCGATCTTGGTGATCAGGCGCTCCTCGATGTCGTCGACACCGATCTGCTGGACGAGCTCGGCGAAGAAGCCGCGGACGACCAGACGGCGGGCCTCGTCGGCCGGGATACCACGGGCCTGGAGGTAGAACAGCTGCTCGTCGTCGAAGCGGCCGGTGGCGGAGGCGTGGCCGGCGCCGACGATCTCGCCGGTCTCGATCTCCAGGTTCGGTACGGAGTCGACCCGCGCGCCGTCCGTGAGGACGAGGTTGCGGTTCATCTCGTACGTGTCGGTGCCCTCGGCGCTCTTCTCGATGAGCACGTCACCGATCCAGACGGCGTGGGCGTCCTGGCCCTGGAGCGCGCCCTTGTAGACCACGTTCGAGGTGCAGTGCGGGGCGTCGTGCGTGACCAGGAGGCGGTGCTCCTGGTGCTGGCCGGCGTCCGTGAAGTACAGGCCGAGCATCTCGGACTCGCCGCCGGGGCCCGCGTAGGTGATGCGCGGGTGGAGGCGCACCAGGTCGCCGCCGAAGGTGACGACCACGGACTTGAAGCTCGCGTCGCGGCCGATGAGGGCGTTGTGCTGCGAGGTGTGCACCGCGGTGTCGTCCCAGTCCTGGACGGACACGAAGGTCACCTTGGCGCCGTCGCCGACGAGGATGTCCACGTTGGCGGCGCGCACGCCGTCGCCGGTGTGGTCGATCACGATGATCGCCTCGGCGAAGGGCTTGATGTCGAAGACGGTGTGACCGAAGGTCGTGCCGCCCTCGCCGTGCAGGGCGACCCGGATCGGCTCGGGGAGCACGGTCTCCTTGGGCACGGTGACGACCGTGGCCTTGGCGAAGGACGAGAACGCCTGGGCGGCGACCCGGTCGACGGGGACACCGGCCTTGCCGATGCGCTCGTCGCCGCGCTCCACGGACTCGATCGTGACGCCCTCGGGCGCGTCGATCTGGGCCTTCATGGTGCCGTCGGCGACGGCGGTGCCGTCGTGCAGGCCCTTGAGGCGGGCGAGCGGGGTGAAGCGCCACTCCTCCTCGCGGCCGTGCGGGACCGGGAAGTCGGCCACGTCGAAGGACGGGGGCGCGCTCATCCGGGTGGCGACGGTGGACTCGGCGGCCACCGCGATCGCGCCGGCGGTGGTGGAGCCCGCCGCGGGGGTACCGCCCTGAACCGTCAGGTCCTTGGGGGCGTTCTGAGCCTCAGCCATGGCTGTCGTGTTGCTCTCTTCCTACGTCTACAGAATCGTCGCTGTACTGCGGTGGGGGGCGGGGCGGCCGGTCAGCCGACCGAGCCCTCCATCTGCAGCTCGATCAGCCGGTTGAGCTCCAGCGCGTACTCCATCGGCAGCTCCTTCGCGATCGGCTCGACGAAGCCGCGCACGATCATCGCCATGGCCTCGAACTCGGTGAGGCCGCGCTGCATCAGGTAGAAGAGCTGGTCGTCGGAGACCTTGGAGACGGTCGCCTCGTGGCCCATGGTCACGTCGTCCTCGCGGACGTCCACGTAGGGGTACGTGTCCGAGCGGGAGATGGTGTCGACGAGCAGCGCGTCGCACAGCACGTTCGACTTGGAGCCGGGCGCGCCCTCACCGATCTCGACCAGGCCGCGGTAGGAGGTGCGGCCGCCGCCGCGGGCCACCGACTTGGAGACGATGTTCGAGGAGGTGTTCGGCGCCATGTGGACCATCTTGGAGCCGGCGTCCTGGTGCTGGCCCTCGCCCGCGAAGGCGATGGACAGGGTCTCGCCCTTGGCGTGCTCGCCCATCAGGTAGACGGCCGGGTACTTCATGGTGACCTTGGAACCGATGTTGCCGTCGATCCACTCCATGGTCGCGCCCTCGTAGGCCACGGCGCGCTTGGTGACCAGGTTGTAGACGTTGTTCGACCAGTTCTGGATCGTCGTGTAGCGGCAGCGTCCGCCCTTCTTCACGATGATCTCGACGACGGCGCTGTGCAGGGAGTCCGAGGAGTAGATCGGGGCGGTGCAGCCCTCGACGTAGTGGACGTAGGCGTCCTCGTCGACGATGATCAGCGTCCGCTCGAACTGGCCCATGTTCTCCGTGTTGATACGGAAGTACGCCTGGAGCGGGATGTCCACGTGGACACCCTTGGGCACGTAGATGAAGGAGCCGCCGGACCACACCGCGGTGTTCAGCGAGGCGAACTTGTTGTCGCCGACCGGGATGACCGTGCCGAAGTACTCCTGGAAGAGCTCCGGGTGCTCCTTGAGCGCGGTGTCCGTGTCGAGGAAGATGACGCCCTGCTCCTCCAGGTCCTCGCGGATCTGGTGGTAGACGACCTCGGACTCGTACTGGGCGGCGACACCGGCGACGAGGCGCTGCTTCTCCGCCTCCGGGATGCCGAGCTTGTCGTACGTGTTCTTGATGTCCTCGGGCAGGTCCTCCCAGGAAGCGGCCTGCTTCTCGGTGGAGCGCACGAAGTACTTGATGTTGTTGAAGTCGATGCCGGACAGGTCCGAGCCCCAGAGCGGCATGGGCTTCTTGTCGAAGAGCCTCAGGCCCTTGAGACGGAGGTTCAGCATCCACTCGGGCTCGGACTTCTTCGCCGAGATGTCGCGGACGACGGCCTCGGACAGACCCCGCTTGGCAGCGGCGCCGGCCGCGTCGGAGTCGGCCCAGCCGTACTCGTAGTTGCCCAGACCCTCGAGCTCAGGGTGAGCAGTCTCCGTGGTCATGCGGGGTTCCTCCCGGCCGTACTTGCTGATGTGTCGGTCTGTGTGGTGCTCGCGCTGCGCGGAATGAACGTCGTACACACTCCGTCGCCGTGGGCGATCGTGGCGAGGCGCTGCACATGGGTCCCGAGCAGGCGGGAGAAGACCTCGGTCTCCGCCTCGCAGAGCTGCGGGAACTGCTCGGCCACGTGGGCGACCGGGCAGTGGTGCTGGCAGAGCTGTTCACCGCTGTGCGGACCGGGAGCGCTCTTCGCCGTAGCAGCGTACCCGTCCGCGGTCAACGCCTTGGCCAGGGCCTCCGCGCGGCCCGCGGGGGCGGCCGCCTCGACGGCCTCCCGGTAGGCGCGGGCCTGGGTCTCCATGCGGGCCCTGGCGAAGGCGGCCACGGCCGCCTCGCCCGGCTCGCCTCCGCCGGCCGACTGCGCGATCCAGCGCAGGGCGTCCGCGGCGAGCGCGTCGTAGGACTGGTCGAAGGCGTCGCGGCCGCAGTCGGTGAGCGCGAAGACCTTGGCGGGCCGGCCACGGGTGCGTGCGCCGTACACACGCTGCTCCCGGGGTTCGACCACGTCGTCGGCGACGAGCGTGTCGAGGTGGCGGCGGACGGCGGCCTGGGTGAGACCGAGACGCCCCGCGAGGTCGGCGACGGTGGACGGACCGTGGTCCAGGATCGAGCGCGCCACGCGGTTGCGGGTCGACCGCTCCCCGGTGGCGAGCTCCCCCTGGGGGGTCTCGATCATCCGTTCGCCGTTTTTCACAACGCCATTGTTGCGTAATTAACCGAGCCCGTACAAGCCGTGACCGACGCCACTCGTGGTGGTCTCCATCACTAAGGGTTACCTTATTTATCTACGCAGAGTTATTCGGACGGAGTAATTCCACCGACCCCGGAAACCGCGCCGGTCACCGGCCCATCCGCTCCCACCAGCAGTCCTTCACACACCGTGTCCGCCGGGCCGGATACGGAGCGCTCACGGAAAAGATCGCGGAAACGGACTGACCCGTCCGGGTCCCCCGGAGTAAAAAAGAACCGTATTCGCGACGTGGCGTTCGATCGGCGGGCCATCCCGACCCGGGACCGGAGCCCCCGCGCCGCGCTCCGTAGACTCACCCCCCATGAGCAACGACCCCGCCGTGGAGATCCGCGGACTGGTGAAGCGGTACGGCGAGAAGACGGCCGTGGACGGCCTGGACCTCACCGTCCGCGGCGGCTCCGTCACCGCCGTCCTCGGCCCCAACGGCGCGGGCAAGACCACCACCGTGGAGACCTGCGAGGGCTACCACCGCCCCGACGCCGGCACCGTCCGCGTCCTCGGCCTCGACCCGGTCGCCCAGGCCGAGGCCCTGCGCCCGCGGATCGGCGTGATGCTCCAGTCCGGAGGCGTCTACTCCGGAGCGCGTGCCGTCGAGATGCTGCGCCACATGGCCAAGCTGTACGCCGACCCGCTCGACCCGGACACCCTGGTGGAACGCCTCGGCCTCGGCGGCTGCGGCCGCACCCCCTACCGCCGGCTCTCCGGCGGCCAGCAGCAGCGCCTGGCCCTGGCCATGGCGGTCGTCGGCCGCCCCGAGCTGGTCTTCCTGGACGAGCCCACCGCCGGGCTGGACCCGCAGGCCCGCCGCGCGACCTGGGACCTCGTACGGGAACTGCGCGCCGACGGGGTCACCGTCGTCCTCACCACCCACCACATGGACGAGGCCGAGCAGCTGGCCGACGAGGTCGCCATCGTGGACGCCGGCCGGGTCGTCGCCCACGGCAGCCCCGAGGAGCTGTGCCGCGGCGGCGCCGAGAACACCCTGCGCTTCACCGGCCGCCCCTCCCTCGACCTCGCCTCCCTGCTCAAGGCCCTGCCCGACGGCACCCGGGCCGCCGAGCTGACCCCGGGCGTCTACCGGGTGACCGGCGAGGTGGACCCGCAGCTGCTGGCCACCGTCGCCTCCTGGTGCGCGCAGAACGGCGTGCTCCCGGACAGCCTCTCGGTGGCCCGGCACACCCTCGAAGACGTCTTCCTCGAACTCACCGGCAAGGAGCTGCGTCCATGAGCGCCGGCACGTTCACCCCCCGGCCCGGGGCCGCACCCGTCTCCCGGATGATCCTCGCCCAGACGGCGCTGGAGACCCGGATGCTGCTGCGCAACGGCGAGCAGCTGCTGCTCACGGTGATCATCCCCTCGCTGCTGCTGGTGCTGTTCTCGGCCGTCGACATCATCGACACCGGCGCGGGCGCCTCCGTGGACTTCCTGGCCCCCGGCATCCTCGCGCTCGCGGTGATGTCCACCGCCTTCACCGGCCAGGCCATCGCCACCGGCTTCGACCGCCGCTACGGCATCCTGAAGCGGCTCGGCGCCTCGCCGCTGCCCCGGTGGGCCCTGATGGCCGCCAAGACCCTCTCCGTCCTGGTCACCGAAGTCCTCCAGGTCGCCCTGCTCGCGGTGATCGCGCTCGCGCTGGGCTGGTCCCCGCAGGGCGATCCGTTCTCCGTGGCCGCGCTGCTGCTGCTGGGCACCGCCGCATTCTCCGGGCTCGGGCTGCTGATGGCGGGCACCCTCAAGGCGGAGGCGACCCTGGCCGCCGCCAATCTGGTCTTCCTGTTGCTGCTGGTCGGCGGCGGGGTCATCGTGCCGATGGAGAAGTTCCCGGAGGCGGTGCGGTCCGTGCTGGAGCTGCTGCCGATCTCGGCCCTCTCCCACGGGCTGCGCGAGGTGCTCCAGCACGGCGCCGCCCTGCCCTGGGCCGACGCGGCCGTCCTGGCGGCCTGGTCCGTACTCGGTCTGGGCGCGGCGGCGCGGCTCTTCCGCTGGGAATGAAACCCTTTCCCTCCCCCGGGCCCAGCCGCGAGGATGGGCGCCTCCACACATGAGGCCGGGGGGCGGACATGGTGCAGCGGGAGGCCGTGCTACGGCTGGACGACCGGTGGGCGCGGGTACGGGCGGGGGCCGGGCCCGGTGACCCGGCGGAGCACGAGCGGCTGCTCGACGAGCTGATCGGCGCCCTGCGCACGGTCGCGGACGACCCGGAGTGCACCGCCCTGCTCGGCCTGCGGCTGGCCGACCGGGCCGCCCTGCGCTTCGCCGCGGGCGACCGCGCGAGCGCGCTGGCCACCATCGAGGAGGGCCTGCGCAGCTCCGAGCGCGCCGCCCGGCACTCCCCCGAGTTCGCCCGCTGGTACGCCCGCGGGCTGATCAACCACGGCGTCTGGCTGGCCTGGCCGCTGAGCGACGGCGACCGGCTGCCCCGGCATCCGCTGGGCCCGGCCGCGGGCGAGGGGCCGAGCGCCATGGAACGGGCCGCCGGTGAGCGCGCCCGCGATCTGACGCGGACCGCGGTGGAGGTATGGGCGGGACTGGACCAGCGGGAGGCTGTCAACCGGCGGGGGCTCGCCCAGGCGAAGGTCTTCCTCGGGGACCGGCTCGCCGAGCTCGGCGCCACCGAGGAGGCCGTGGCCTGGGCCGTCGACGCCGAGGCCGACTTCCGGCAGCTGCTGCTGGCCGGGCCCGCCGCGCGGGGCACCGAGGAGGCCGAGGAGGCCCTGGACCACATCGGCCGCCAGCTGGAGCTGCGGCTGCGCTTCCTGGACTTCGACGCGCTGGTCGGCCTGCGCGCCCGGGGGCTGCTGCCCGAGCGGCTGCTGCCGCGGGCGGTGGTGGCGGCCCGTATCCGCTCGGTGGAGGAGGCGGGGATCGCCGCCCGGCTGCGCCTCGGGGCCGAGCAGGTGCGCACGATGCTGGAGGTCACGCCCTGGCTCGCGGTGTGGCGCTTCGACGTCCGCGGTCCCGACGGCCTGTGGACCGTACTGCCGCACCCCTGGCACAGCGCCGCCGAGGTACGGGACCGGACGGCCGCCGAGGTGGCGGAGGAGCTGGTCCGGGGGTTCACGGCCTCCCCCGGGCACCCCGGCGACGGCGCCCCCTGGCGGATGCACCTGTGGTGGCAGGAGGAGGGGGACCCCGCGGGGGCCGCGTACCGGCTGCTCGCCGGGCCGGACTCCGCGCCCGGCACCCCCTCGTGAAAGTTTGCACAAGGGGTCGCCTACGATATGGGGCGTGCTGAACCCCCTCGCCCTTATCGCCAGCCGCTGGACCCCCTCCCCCCGGACCGTCCAGCGGGCCGCCCTCGCCGCGCTCCTCATGAGCGTGGTCATCGTCGTCACCGGCGGCGCGGTACGGCTGACCGGATCCGGTCTCGGCTGCGACACCTGGCCCAAGTGCACCGACGAGAGCCTGCTCGTCACCCAGGAGCAGGGCTTCCACGGCGCCGTGGAGTTCGGCAACCGCATGCTGACCTACGTGCTCAGCGCGGCCGTCGGCTGGGCGATCATCGCCGCCCGCTCGGCCAAGCCCTGGCGGCACTCGCTGTCCCGGCTCGGCTGGCTCCAGTTCCTCATCGTGCTGGGCAACGCCGTCCTCGGCGGCATCACCGTGCTGACCGGGCTCAACCCGTACAGCGTCGCCGGGCACTTCCTGCTCGCCACCGCGCTGATCACCGTCACCACGCTCACCTGGCAGCGCAGCCGCGAGGGCGACGGCGCCCCGAAGCCGCGCGTCCCCGGGCCGGTGCGCAAGCTCTCCTGGGCGCTGATCGCCACCACCCTGGTCCTGATCGCCGCGGGCACCGTCGTGACCGGCTCCGGCCCGCACGCCGGTGACAGCAGCGAGATCGCCCGTATGCCGTTCGACTGGGACACCACCGCCCATGTGCACGCCGTGGCCGCCTGGCTCGTGTGCGCGCTGGGCGTCGCGATGTGGCTGGTGCTGCGGGTGGTGGACGCCCCCGCCGACACCCGGGCCCGCGCCCGCGACCTGCTGGTCGTCCTGCTCGCCCAGGGCGCCATCGGCTATGTGCAGTACGCCACGCAGGTCCCCGAGGTGCTGGTCGCGGCGCACATGCTCGGCTCCTGCCTGGTGTGGATCGCCGTGCTCCGCGTCGCGCTGAGCCTGCGCGAGCGGCCGGCCGAGCAGGCCGAGGTCCCCGCGCAGGGCGATCCGCAGCTCTCGGCGGTCTGACCCCCGCTCAGTCCCGGTCCAGGCGGTACGCGCGGCGGGCGTTGCCCGCCGCCACCAGGGCGGCCACGCGCTCGGCGTCCCGCCAGGACCACGAGCCCTCGGCGGCCCAGCCGCCGAGCACCCGGCCGAGCGCGTCCCGGAACACCAGGGCGCCGACCGCGTGCAGTTCGGGCAGCCCCCGCCCGCCGCTGGAGAACAGCACTTTCCCGAACGGGGCGGCCTCCAGCAGCTCGGCCAGTACGGCGGCGGCCCGCGCCCCGGTCCGCCCGAGGGCCGCGCCGACGTCGGCGTAGACGTGCGGGAACTCCCGCGCGAGCAGCGCCGTCTGCCGGTGGTACGGATATCCCCCGAGCAGCACCAGCCGCGTGCCGAGGCCCGCCGTGGCCCGGACGAAGCCCGCCAGCGGCGCGGGATCCGCCGCCCCGCAGCGCAGCTGGAGCGGCAGCCCGGTGTCCGCCGCGCTCCACAGCAGATGCCGCAGGAGTACGGGATCCCGTACGGCCCCGCCCGCGGCCCGCGCGGCCAGCCACCGCGCGGCCGCCCGCCGGAGCTCGCCCGGCCCGGGCGGAGCGGGCGCGAGGACGGGACCGTACGGGTGGCCGGGGGCGGTGGCGCAGGTGAAGGCCGCGGCTCCGGCGGCGGCGTGGTGGACGGCTTCGGCGAGCCCGGCGAGGAAGGCGGCGGCCGTCCCGGCGGTATCGGCCGCGCGCTCGGCCAGGGACTCCAGCCGGACCGTCTCGAACGCCTCCGCGTCGGCGGCGAGTGCCAGTTCCTTCGCGGTGGTGAGCTCCCCGCCGGGGTCCGCGGAGGCTCCGGCGTCGACCAGGTAGGCGGCGACCCCGGACCCCCTCAGCAGTCGGCGCGCGGTCTCGGCCGGGCCGAGTTCGCGGCGGCGGGCCAGATAGCGGGCGGGCGCGGCGTACGGCTCCAGGCCCAGCAGCGGCGGGCACCAGCGGCGGACGGCGAAACCGGTCTGGGTGTCGAAGAAGGTGGTGCCCGCGGCGGGCGGCCCGGCCCCGGGGATCAGCTGGGCCTCGAAGGTGCCCAGGCCCAGCTCCGTACGGAGGACCCCGTGGCAGTACTGGTCCACCAGGGGCGGCGTTTCGATCATCCGGGCATCCCGTTGCGGACGTGAGGCGGACGCTTCCACACGTCCTAACGGGTGAGCGGGGTGTGAGGTGTTGCTCGGGCTGTTGACCGAGACGCACTCCGCCCCCGGACCGGGTCCGGGGGCGGAGGGTTGTCTGTATGGGGGCTGTCGGGCCCGGGGGCTGTCAGGCCGCCGGGTTCGCGGGCCCGCCGAGCTGGAGGCCGGCCATGCGCGACCACTCGTAGGGGCCGGTGCGCACGCGGGCGGCGAACTCGCCGTCGAACTCGTCGTGCAGCGTGAGCCCGGCCTTCTCGGCGGCCAGCCGGGCCGTCTCGAAGGTCGGGGCCACCAGGTCGCCCCAGCCGCCGTCGGTGCCGACGAGCACGATGCGGGTGCCGGCCTGGCCGATGTGGGCGAGCTGGCCTTCGGCGCCGCCGTGCTCCTTGGCGAACGCGCCGATCTGCTTGGCCAGCCTCGCCGCCTTGCGGTCCTGCTTCTTGTCCGCGGCGCCTGCGGCGGCGGCGGTGTCTGCGGTGTCTCCCATGGACAGCATGCTACCGGCGAGTAATCAGCGGAGGAAGGGATCCACGGCCACCGCCACGAACAGCAGCGACACATAGGTGATCGACCAGTGGAACAGTCGCATCTCCTTGAGCTTCGCGCCCGTCACGCCCGCCTTGGCCCGCGCGTGCAGCGCGTGCGCCTCCCACAGCCACCAGCCGCCGGCCACCAGCGCCACCGAGGTGTAGAACCAGCCGGTGTAACCGAGCGGGGTCAGCAGCAGCGAGACGGCGACCATCACCCAGCTGTAGAGGACGATCTGCCGCGCCACGACCTTGTTGCCCGCGACGACCGGGAGCATCGGCACCCCGACGCGCGCGTAGTCGTCGGCCACCTTCATCGACAGCGGCCAGTAGTGCGGCGGCGTCCAGAAGAAGATGACGAGGAAGAGGATGATCGCGGCCCAGGAGACCTCGTTGCGCACCGCCGACCAGCCGATGAGCACCGGCAGGCAGCCCGCGATGCCGCCCCAGACGATGTTCTGGGCCGTGCGCCGCTTCAGCAGCATCGTGTAGACGACGACGTAGAAGAGGAGCGCGCCGAGCGAGAGCGCCGCCGACAGCCAGTTGATCAGCAGGCCGAAGAACAGCGTCGACACCACTCCGAGGGTGATGCCGAAGACCAGGCACTCCCGCGGGCTGACCATGCCGGTCACCAGCGGGCGCTGCGCGGTCCGGTCCATCAGCGCGTCGATGTCGCGGTCGATGTACATGTTCAGGGCGTTGGCGCCGCCCGCGGACAGGTAACCGCCGACGCAGGTGGCCAGGACCAGCCACAGCGGCGGCACGCCCTGCTGCGCCAGGAACATCACCGGCACTGTGGTGATCAGCAGAAGTTCGATGATCCGCGGCTTGGTCAATGCCACGAAAGCCATGACGCGGGTCCCGAACGGCCGGTGACCGGGGCTCGTCCCGAGCACCCCCGCTGGACGGGATTCGACGGCCGTCACGCACACCCCTGAGAGAGAATCCAGCAAGCTCCGGCTCGGGCCGCCCAGAAGAATGGCGCCCGGCTGGGGCTTGCGCGTACCACGCCACTCTAGACGTTGCCCTTACCCCGCCCTGCGCCGGGGTCGCTTCGTGTTGGGCCGATCGGACCGTGCGTACCTACGGCCGACGGCCCCCGCCGCGGACCCGTGCCCGGGTGAAC
The DNA here is from genome assembly GCF_040644195.1 of Streptomyces sp. NPDC047014. Classification (NCBI taxonomy): domain Bacteria; kingdom Bacillati; phylum Actinomycetota; class Actinomycetes; order Kitasatosporales; family Streptomycetaceae; genus Streptomyces; species Streptomyces sp. NPDC047014. The sequence goes on from NZ_JBEYVX010000015.1 coordinate 91,312, forward strand.
GGCGGCGGGCGGCGCGGTGACGGACCGCCTGCACTCGAATAGCCGCACGCCGTCGCGGGGGTAGGCTCGGAATCGCCGGTGCACCGTTCGTCACCGGGACACGAACATGTGGAGAGGAGCCCTGACCCAGGTGAGCACCAAGCCGACCACCACAGAGCTCGAGTGGACCGAACTGGACCAGCGGGCCGTCGACACCGCCCGCATCCTGGCCGCCGACGCGGTCCAGAAGGTCGGAAACGGCCACCCCGGTACGGCGATGAGCCTGGCCCCCGCCGCCTACACCCTCTTCCAGAAGGTGATGCGGCACGACCCGGCGGACCCCGAGTGGGTGGGACGCGACCGCTTCGTGCTCTCCGCCGGGCACTCGTCCCTCACCCTCTACACCCAGCTGTACCTGGGCGGGTTCGGGCTGGAGCTCGACGACCTCAAGGCGTTCCGCACCTGGGGCTCGAAGACCCCGGGCCACCCGGAGTACGGCCACACGGCCGGCGTCGAGACCACCACCGGCCCGCTCGGCCAGGGTGTCGCCAACGCGGTGGGCATGGCCATGGCCGCCCGCTACGAGCGCGGTCTGTTCGACCCCGAGGCCGCCCCGGGCACCTCGCCGTTCGACCACATGGTCTACGCGATCGCGGGCGACGGCTGCCTCCAGGAGGGGATCTCCCACGAGGCGTCCGCGCTGGCCGGCCACCAGAAGCTCGGCAACCTCGTCCTCATCTGGGACGACAACCACATCTCCATCGAGGGTGACACGGAGACGGCCGTCTCCGAGGACACCATGAAGCGCTACGAGGCGTACGGCTGGCACGTCCAGCGCGTCGAGCAGCAGGAGAGCGGCGACCTCGACCCGAAGGCCCTGTTCGCCGCCCTCCAGGCGGCCAGGGCCGTCACCGACCGGCCGTCCTTCATCGCGGCCCGCTCGATCATCGCCTGGCCCGCCCCGCACGCCCAGAACACCGAGGCCGCGCACGGCTCGGCGCTCGGCGACGACGAGGTCGCGGCCACCAAGCGCGTGCTCGGCTTCGACCCGGAGCAGACCTTCGAGGTCGCCGACGAGGTCATCGCCCACACCCGCCGGGCCCTGGACCGCGGCCGCGAGGCCAAGGCCGCCTGGGAGAAGGAGTTCTCCGCCTGGCGCACCGCCAACCCGGAGCGCGCCGCCTCCTTCGACCGCATCGAGGCCAACGAGCTGCCCGCGGGCTGGGAGGACGAGCTCCCCGTCTTCGAGACCGGCAAGGCCGTCGCCACCCGCGCCGCCTCCGGCAAGGTGCTCCAGGCGCTCGGCGCGGTCGTCCCGGAGCTGTGGGGCGGCTCGGCCGACCTGGCCGGCTCCAACAACACCACCATCGACAAGGACTCCTCGTTCCTGCCGGTGGGCAACCCGCTGCCGGAGGCCGACCCGTACGGCCGCACCCTCCACTTCGGCATCCGCGAGCACGCCATGGCCGCCGCCATGAACGGCATCGCGCTGCACGGCCACACCCGTGTATACGGCGGCACCTTCCTGGTGTTCTCCGACTACATGCGCAACGCCGTGCGCCTGTCCGCTCTGATGCACCTGCCGGTGACCTACGTGTGGACGCACGACTCCATCGGCCTCGGCGAGGACGGCCCGACCCACCAGCCGGTCGAGCACCTGGCCTCGCTGCGCGCCATCCCGGGCCTGACCCTGGTCCGCCCGGCCGACGCCAACGAGACGGCCCTCGCCTGGCGCGAGATCCTGCGCCGCCACACCAAGGTGTTCGGCAAGGGCACCCCGCACGGCCTGGCCCTCACCCGCCAGGGCGTGCCGACGTACGACACGGACGAGAACACCGTCAAGGGCGGTTACGTGCGCTTCGAGGCGGAGGGCGGCGACGCCCAGGTCGTCCTCATCGGCACCGGCTCCGAGGTGCACGTGGCCGTCGAGGCCCGCGAGCAGCTCCAGGCCGCCGGCATCCCGACCCGCGTGGTCTCCATGCCGTCCGTGGAATGGTTCGAGGAGCAGGACCAGGAGTACAAGGACAGCGTCCTGCCGCCCTCCGTCAAGGCCCGGGTCGCGGTCGAGGCGGGCATCGGCCTGACCTGGCACCGCTACGTCGGTGACGCGGGCCGGATCGTGTCGCTGGAGCACTTCGGTGCCTCGGCCGACGCGAAGGTGCTGTTCCGCGAGTTCGGCTTCACGCCCGAGGCCGTCGCCGCCGCCGCCCGGGAATCCCTCGCCGCCGCCGCGCGCTGACGCCCGTACAAGTACCAGTAGGAGATGCAACTCATATGACAGACGCACTCAAGCGCCTCTCCGACGAAGGCGTGGCGATCTGGCTGGACGACCTGTCCCGCAAGCGCATCACGTCCGGCAACCTGGCCGAGCTCATCGACCAGTCGCACGTGGTCGGTGTCACCACCAACCCGGCGATCTTCCAGAAGGCGATCAGCGGCGGCGAGGGCTACGAGCAGCAGCTCACCGACCTCGCCACCCGCAAGGTCACCGTGGACGAGGCGCTGCGCATGATCACGACGGCGGACGTCAGGGACGCCGCCGACATCCTGCGCCCGGTCTACGACCGCACCGACGGCCAGGACGGCCGCGTGTCGATCGAGGTCGACCCCCGGCTGGCCCACGACACCGCGGCGACCGTGGCCGAGGCCAAGCAGCTCGCCTGGCTGGTGGACCGCCCCAACACCCTCATCAAGATCCCGGCGACCAAGGCCGGCCTGCCGGCGATCACCGAGGTCATCGGCCGGGGCATCAGCGTCAACGTCACGCTGATCTTCTCGCTGGAGCGCTACCGCGAGGTCATGGACGCCTACCTGGCGGGCCTGGAGAAGGCCAAGGCCGCCGGCCTGGACCTCTCCCTGATCCACTCGGTCGCCTCCTTCTTCGTGTCCCGCGTGGACACCGAGATCGACAAGCGCCTGGACGCCGTCGGCACCGACGAGGCGAAGGCCCTCAAGGGCAAGGCGGCGCTCGCGAACGCCCGTCTGGCCTACGAGGCGTACGAGGAGGTCTTCTCCTCCGACCGCTGGACCGCCCTGGAGCGCGCCGGAGCCAACAAGCAGCGCGCGCTGTGGGCCTCGACCGGCGTCAAGGACCCGGCCTACAAGGACACCCTGTACGTGGACGACCTGGTCGCCCCGAACACGGTGAACACCATGCCGGAGGCCACCCTGGAGGCCGCCGCGGACCACGGCCGGATCACCGGTGACACCGTCCGCGGCACCTACGAGCAGGCCCGCGCCGAGCTCGACGCGGTCGCGAAGCTGGGCATCTCGTACGACGATGTGGTGCAGCTGCTCGAAGACGAGGGCGTCGAGAAGTTCGAGGCGTCCTGGAACGACCTGGTGAAGTCGACCGAGGCGGAGCTCCAGCGCCTCGCCCCCACGGAGGCATGACCACTTTGTCTGTAAACGGAGCGAACCCGCTTCGTGACGCACAGGACCGGCGGCTCCCGCGTATCGCGGGGCCGTCCGGCCTGGTCATTTTCGGCGTTACGGGTGACCTGTCGCGCAAGAAGCTGATGCCGGCCGTCTACGACCTGGCCAACCGCGGCCTGCTCCCACCGGGCTTCTCGCTCATCGGGTTCGCCCGCCGCGAGTGGGAGCACGAGGACTTCGCCCAGGAGGTGTACGAGGCGGTCAAGGAGCACTCGCGCACCCCCTTCCGGGAGGAGGTCTGGGCACAGCTGGTGCAGGGCTGCCGGTTCGTACAGGGCGACTTCGACGACGACGCCGCCTTCGAGACCCTGAAGGCGACCATCGAGGACCTGGACAAGGCGCAGGGAACGGGCGGGAACTTCGCCTTCTACCTGTCCGTCCCGCCCAAGTTCTTCCCCAAGGTGGTCCAGCAGCTCAAGGACCACGGCCTGGCCCAGAAGGAGGGCTCCTGGCGGCGCGCCGTCATCGAGAAGCCCTTCGGCCACGACCTCAAGAGCGCCGAGGAGCTCAACAAGGTCGTCCACGAGGTGTTCCCCCGTGACGAGGTCTTCCGCATCGACCACTACCTCGGCAAGGAGACCGTCCAGAACATCCTGGCGCTCCGCTTCGCGAACACGATGTTCGAGCCGATCTGGAACCGGTCGTACGTGGACCACGTGCAGATCACCATGGCCGAGGACATCGGCATCGGCGGCCGGGCCGGCTACTACGACGGCATCGGCGCCGCCCGCGACGTCATCCAGAACCACCTGCTCCAGCTGCTGGCGCTCACCGCGATGGAGGAGCCCGGCTCCTTCCACCCCAAGGCGCTGGTGGCCGAGAAGCTCAAGGTGCTGACCGCGGTGGAGCTGCCCGAGGACCTGGGCAAGCACACCGTGCGCGGCCAGTACTCGGCGGCGTGGCAGGGCGGCGAGAAGGTCGTCGGGTACCTCGAAGAGGACGGCATCGACCCCAAGTCGAAGACCGACACCTACGCGGCCATCAAGCTGGAGATCAACAACCGCCGCTGGGCGGGCGTCCCCTTCTACCTGCGGACGGGCAAGCGCCTGGGCCGCCGGGTGACGGAGATCGCGGTGGTCTTCAAGCGGGCCCCGTACCTGCCGTTCGAGTCGGGCGCGACCGAGGAGCTGGGGCAGAACGCCCTGGTCATCCGGGTCCAGCCGGACGAGGGCGTCACGGTCCGCTTTGGTTCCAAGGTGCCGGGCACCTCCATGGAGGTCCGGGACGTGACGATGGACTTCGCCTACGGCGAGTCGTTCACGGAGTCGAGCCCCGAGGCGTACGAGCGGCTGATCCTCGACGTGCTCCTCGGCGACGCGAACCTCTTCCCGCGCCACCAGGAGGTCGAGCTGTCCTGGAACATCCTCGACCCGATCGAGGAGTACTGGGACAAGCACGGCAAGCCCGCCCAGTACCCGGCGGGCACGTGGGGGCCGGTCGAGGCGGACGAGATGCTCGCACGAGACGGACGGAGCTGGCGCCGGCCATGAAGATCGACCTCACGGATACCAACTCCAGCAGGATCAACGCCGCGATGGTGCAGGCCCGCCGGGACATCGGCACGCCGGCCGTCGGCATGGTCCTCACGCTGGTGATCGTGACCGACGAGGAGAACGCGTACGACGCGCTCAAGTCGGCGAACGACGCGTCCCACGAGCACCCCTCGCGGATCGTCGTGGTCATCAGGCGGGCCAGCCGCTCGCCGCGCAGCCGCCGGGACGCCCGGCTCGACGCGGAGGTACGCGTCGGGGCGGACGCGGGCAGCGGCGAGACGGTGGTGCTGCGCCTGCACGGCGAACTGGTCGACCACGCCCAGTCGGTGGTCCTCCCGCTGCTGCTGCCGGACGCCCCCGTGGTCGTCTGGTGGCCGGACGGGGCTCCCACGGACCTGGCGGGCGACCCGCTCGGCGCGCTGGGGCAGCGCAGGATCACGGACACCTACGCCTGCGAGGACCCGATCCGGATGCTCGGCGCCCGCGCCGGGGCGTACGCGCCCGGGGACACGGACCTGTCGTGGACCCGGATCACGCCGTGGCGCTCCATGCTGGCGGCGGCGCTGGACCAGCAGGCGCTCGCGGTGGTCTCGGCGACCGTCGAGGGCGAGGACGACAACCCGAGCTGCGAGCTGCTGGCCATGTGGCTGGCGGACCGGCTCCAGGTCCCCGTCCGGCGCACGCTGTCGGCGGGGCCGGGGCTGACGGCCGTACGGCTGTCCACCAAGGACGGCGACATCGTCCTGGACCGGGCGGACGGGCACCTGGCGACGCTGTGCATGCCGGGTCAGCCGGACCGCAACGTCGCGCTCAAGCGGCGCGACACGGCGGAACTGCTGGCGGAGGAGCTGCGCCGGCTGGACCCGGACAACACGTACGAGGCTTCGCTGAAGTACGGCGTCTCCCAACTGGCGGCCCCGGACCCGACCCCGGACCCGGAGCCCGCCGCTCCCACGGAGCCCGCTCCGCCGAAGCCGGCCAAGGCAACGAAGAAGGCCCCGGCCAAGTAATCACCCGCTGCGCGGACCCGGTCCTCAAACGCCGGACGGGCTGGAAAATCCAGCCTCGCCGGCGTTTGAGGCGCGGGGTCCGGGGCGGAGCCCCGGTTTCACCACCCCCACACCCACGAAGGCGGCAGCACATGGGTATGACGACTCCCCAAGTCGTCGTCCACCAGGACAAGGAGCTGATGGCCCGGGCCACCGCGGCCCGGCTCATCACGAAGATCGTGGACGCGCAGGCGGCCCGCGGCACCGCCTCGGTCGTGCTCACCGGCGGCCGCAACGGCAACGGCCTGCTCGCCGCGCTGGCCACCGCCCCCGCCCGCGACGCGATCGACTGGCGCCGGCTCGACCTCTGGTGGGGCGACGAGCGGTACGTGCCCGCCGCCGACCCCGAGCGCAACCACACCCAGGCCCGCGAGGCCCTGCTCGACTCCGTGCCCGTGGACCCGGCCCGCGTGCACGCCATGCCCGCCTCGGACGGCCCGTACGGGGCCGACGTGGACGCCGCGGCCGCCGCGTACGCCGCCGAGCTCGCGAAGGCCGCCGGTCCGGAGGACCACGGCCCCGTGCCCACCTTCGACGTGCTGATGCTGGGCGTCGGCCCGGACACGCACGTGGCCTCGCTCTTCCCCGAGCACCCCGCCACCCGCGAGACCGAGCGCACGGTGGTCGGCGTGCACGGCGCCCCGAAGCCCCCGCCCACCCGGATCTCGCTCACCCTCCCGGCGATCCGCGCCGCCCGCGAGGTCTGGCTCCTGGCCGCCGGCGAGGACAAGGCGGGCGCGGTCTCGCTCGCGCTCGGCGGCGCGGGCGAGGTGCAGGCCCCGGCGGCGGCCGCGTACGGCCGCTCCCGCACCCTGTGGCTGCTGGACCGTGCCGCGGCGGCCCAGCTCCCGAGCGGGATGTACCCCCCGGCCTCCTGACCGGAGAACCGCAAGGGCCCGCTCCCCCGTGGGGGAGCGGGCCCTTGCGTTTCGTGTCAGCCGCGGCCGCGCAGCGACCGGTAGGTGCTCACCAGCGCCCGCGTCGAGGCGTCCAGGCCCGGCACCTCGGCGCCCTCGGTCAGGGCGGGCTCCACCCGCTTGGCGAGGACCTTGCCCAGCTCCACGCCCCACTGGTCGAAGGAGTCGATGTTCCACACCGCGCCCTGGACGAACACCTTGTGCTCGTAGAGGGCGATCAGCTGGCCGAGCACGCCGGGGGTGAGCTCCCCCGCCAGGATCGTGGTCGTCGGGTGGTTGCCGTGGAAGGTCTTGTGCGGGACCAGCGGCTCCGGCACCCCTTCCGCCCGCACCTCGTCCGCCGTCTTGCCGAAGGCCAGCGCCTGGGTCTGGGCGAAGAAGTTCGCCATCAGCAGGTCGTGCTGGGCGGCCGGGGCCGCCTCCAGCTCCGCGACCGGCCGGGCGAAGCCGATGAAGTCCGCGGGGATGACCTTCGTGCCCTGGTGGATCAGCTGGTAGTAGGCGTGCTGCCCGTTGGTGCCGGGCGTACCCCAGACCACCGGGCCGGTCTGCCAGTCCACCGGATTGCCCTCGCGGTCCACGGACTTGCCGTTGGACTCCATGTCCAGCTGCTGCAAGTAGGCGGTGAAGCGCGAGAGATAGTGGCTGTACGGGAGCACCGCGTGGGACTGCGCGTCGAAGAAGGCCCCGTACCAGATCCCCAACAGGCCCATCAGCAGCGGCGCGTTCTGCTCCGCGGGGGCCGTGCGGAAGTGCTCGTCCATCAGGTGGAAGCCGGCGAGCATCTCGCGGAAGGCGTCCGGGCCGATGGCGATCATCAGGGAGAGGCCGATGGCGGAGTCGAAGGAGTAGCGTCCGCCGACCCAGTCCCAGAACTCGAACATGTTCGCCGGGTCGATGCCGAAGTCGGTGACCTTCTCGGCGTTGGTGGACAGGGCCACGAAGTGCCGTGCCACGGCGGCCTGGTCCCCGCCCAGACCGGCGAGCAGCCAGCCGCGAGCCGAGGTGGCGTTGGTGATGGTCTCGATGGTGGTGAAGGTCTTGGAGGCGATGATGAACAGCGTCTCGGCCGGGTCCAGGTCCCGGACGGCCTCGTGCAGGTCGGCGCCGTCCACGTTGGAGACGAACCGTACGGTCAGGGCGCGGTCGGTGAAGGCGCGCAGCGCCTCGTAGGCCATGGCCGGGCCCAGGTCGGAGCCGCCGATGCCGATGTTGACCACGTTCTTGATGCGCTTGCCGGTGGAGCCGGTCCACTCCCCCGACCGGATGCGCTCCGAGAAGTCCGCCATCTTGTCGAGGACGGCGTGCACGTGGGGGACGACGTTCTCGCCGTCCACCTCGACCACGGCGTCCCGGGGGGCCCGCAGCGCGGTGTGCAGGACGGCCCGGTCCTCGGTCGTGTTGATCTTCTCGCCGCGGAACATGGCCTCGCGCAGCGCGGCCACGCCGGTGGCGGCGGCCAGCTCGCGCAGCAGGTCCAGCGTCTCGTCGGTCACGAGGTGCTTGGAGTAGTCGATGTGCAGGTCCCCGACCCGCAGGGTGTATCCGGCGCCGCGGCCGGGGTTCTCCTCGAACAGTTCCCGCAGGTGCGTCTGCCCGAGCTCCTCCCGGTGCTTGCCGAGTGCCAGCCACTCCGGCATCCGGTTGAGCTTCGCCCTGCTCTCTGCGTTCATCTCGGACATCAACCCGTCTCTTCCGTCCTGTCGTGCCCCGCCGTGCTCCAACCTAAGGGATCACAAGCGGGACAACACACACAAAGAGGCCCGGTCGCGCAGGAGATGTTCCTGCACGACCGGGCCTCGGGTCCTCGGTGCGCCCCGCGTCAGATCTCGCCCCGGAGCTTGGCCAGGGCCTCGGCGAGGATCGCCTCGCCGTCGGCGTCGGAGCGCCGCTCGCGGACGTACGCCAGATGCGTCTTGTACGGTTCGGTGCGCGGCGGCGCGGGCGGGTTGTCCCGGTCCTGGCCGGCCGGGAACCCGCAGCGCGGGCAGTCCCAGGTGTCCGGCACCTGCGCGTCGCTGGCGAAGCTCGGCTGCGTCTCGTGCCCGTTCGAGCACCAGAAGGAGATGCGCAGGCGGGGCGCGGACTCGCCGCGTTCCGCCTCACCCATCGGGCCCGCTCCGACCCGGCTACCACGGATCGCGTTGCCACTTGCCACGGTCGTAACTCCCTGCGTGATGGTGCCGCGGAGCGTGAGTGGTGATTCCGCCGCGGAGCGCCCAAGTCTACGTAAGGCCCAACGCACGTCCAGTGACCGGAGTTACTGATTCCAGGTCATGGACGCAGGACCTCATGATAGGCCGGGTGATAGCGACCGGAGTGCCCGAATGGCGAGATCCGTCAGCTGTTCGACTTCATCAGCAGGCCGAGCGCGACGATGCACGCGAACCAGAGCAGGCCCACGACGACGGTGATGCGGTCGAGATTCCGCTCCGCGACGGAGGAGCCGCCCACCGAGGACTGCATGCCGCCGCCGAACATGTCGGAGAGGCCGCCGCCCTTGCCCTTGTGCATCAGCACGAGCAGCATCAGCAGGGCGCTGAAGACGATCAGGGCGATCGAGAACCCCATAATCACGGCTGATTCCTACTTTCTGGCGTTTCAGGCTTTCCGGCTTTGCGGGATGTGCGCGGGGGCCAGCGGCTGTGCAGCCTCTGGCCCCCGCAAGGGTACGACGGATCGGTCCTACCGCATACTCACTGGTCGCGGAAGCGGACGATCTTGACGAACTCGTCCACGTCCAGCGCCGCGCCGCCGATCAGGGCGCCGTCGACGTCGGGCTGGGCCATGATCGCCGCGATGTTCCCGGACTTCACGGAGCCGCCGTACTGGATGCGGACCTTGTCGGCCAGCTCCTGGGAGTACAGCTCCGCGAGGCGGCCGCGGATCGCCCCGCAGACCTCCTGGGCGTCCTCGGGGGTGGCGACCTCACCGGTGCCGATGGCCCAGACGGGCTCGTAGGCGATCACGATGGACTCGACCTGCTCGGCCGGCACGTCCTTGAGGCCGCCGTCGACCTGGGCGAGGGTGTGGGGGACCTGCTCGCCGGCCTTGCGGACGTCCAGGCCCTCGCCGACGCACAGGATCGGGGTGATCCCGTGCTTGTAGGCGGCCTTGACCTTGGCGTTGCAGACCTCGTCGTCCTCGCCGTGGTACTGGCGGCGCTCGCTGTGGCCGACGGCCACGTACGCGCACTTGAGCTTGGACAGCATGGGGCCGGAGATCTCGCCGGTGTAGGCGCCGGAGTCGTGCGCCGAGATGTCCTGGGCGCCGTACTTGATCTTCAGCTTGTCGCCGTCGACGAGGGTCTGGACGGAGCGCAGGTCGACGAAGGGCGGCAGGACCGCCACCTCGACGGCGTCGTAGTCCTTGTCGGCGAGCGCGAAGGCGAGCTTCTGGACGTGGGCGATGGCCTCCAGGTGGTTGAGGTTCATCTTCCAGTTGCCCGCCATGAGCGGGGTGCGCGTGGTCATACGGGTTCAGCCCTCCAGGGCGGCGAGGCCGGGGAGCGTCTTGCCCTCGAGGTATTCGAGGGAGGCGCCGCCGCCGGTGGAAATGTGGCCGAAAGCGTTCTCGTCGAAGCCCAGGGTGCGGACCGCGGCGGCGCTGTCGCCACCGCCCACGACGGTGAAGGCGTCGCTGTCGACGAGGGCCTGCGCGATCGCGCGGGTGCCTCCGGCGTAGTCGGGGTGCTCGAAGACGCCCACGGGACCGTTCCAGAAGACGGTCTCCGCGTCCGCGATCTTCGACGCGTACAGCTCACGGGTCTTCGGACCGATGTCCAGACCCTCCTTGTCGGCGGGGATCCTGTCCGCGTCGACGGTGATGAAGTCGGCCGGGGCCTTGGTCTTGAGGTCGGGGAACTCGGCCGAGGCCAGGATGTCCACCGGGAGGACCAGCTCCACGCCGTTGGCCTCGGCGCGGGCCATGTACTCCTTGACGACGTCGACCTGGTCCTTCTGGAGCAGGGAGATGCCGACCTCGTAGCCCTTGGCGTGGAGGAAGGTGTAGGCCATGCCGCCGCCGATGAGCAGGCGGTCGGCCTTGCCCAGCAGCTCGTCGATGACGGCGAGCTTGTCGGAGACCTTGGCGCCGCCGAGGACGACGACGTAGGGGCGCTTGACCTCGGCGGTCAGCTTCTTGAGGACGCCGACCTCGGTGGCGATCAGGAAGCCGGCCGCGTGCGGCAGGCGCGCGGGCAGGTCGAAGACCGAGGCGTGCTTGCGGTGGACGGCGCCGAAGCCGTCACCGACGTAGACGTCGGCGAGCTCCGCGAGCTGGTCCGCGAAGGCGCCGCGCTCGGCGTCGTCCTTGGCGGTCTCGCCGGCGTTGAAGCGGAGGTTCTCGATGACGGCGACCCGGCCGTCGGTGAGGGCCGCGACGGTCTCCTTGGCGGAGGTGCCGACGGTGTCGGTGGCGAACGCGACCTCCGCGCCGAGCAGTTCACCGAGTCGCGCGGCGGCCGGAGCGAGCGAGAAGGCCGGGTCCGGGGCGCCCTTGGGGCGGCCGAGGTGCGAGGCCACGACGACGCGGGCGCCGGATTCGGCGAGCTTCGCGATCGTGGGCAGGACGGCGCGGATGCGGCCGTCGTCGGTGATGGTGCCCTCGGCGAGCGGCACGTTGAGGTCCGCGCGGACGAAGACCCGCTTGCCCTTGACGCCTTCGGCGAGCAGTTCGTCGATCGTCTTCATGTGTTTCTGACTCCTTTGGGCGCCCGTGTCGGGGGCGAAGAACGACTGGCAAGCTACAGGGTCCGGTCCGCGCATCGTCGCGCGGCCCGGACCCTGTGCTTCACATCGTGGTGTCAGCCCTGCGAACTCAGAGCCGGCCGCCGACGAAGACCGTGAGGTCCACGAGACGGTTCGAGTAGCCCCACTCGTTGTCGTACCAGCCGACGACCTTGACCTGCTTGCCCTGGACCATGGTCAGGGAGGAGTCGAAGGTGCAGGACGCCGGCCAGTTCACGATGTCGGAGGAGACGATCGCGTCCTCGGTGTAGTCGAGGATCCCCCGCAGCTGGCCCTCCGCGGCCTTCTGGAAGGCGGCGTTGATCTCGTCGCGGGTGACCTCGCGGTCCAGCTCCAGGACGAGGTCGGTGACCGAGCCCGTGGGGACCGGGACGCGCATGGCGATGCCGTCCAGCTTGCCCTTGAGCTGCGGGAGGACCAGCGCGGTGGCCTTGGCGGCACCGGTCGAGGTCGGGATGATGTTCTCGGCGGCGGCGCGGGCGCGGCGCAGGTCCGAGTGCGGGAAGTCCAGGATGCGCTGGTCGTTGGTGTAGGCGTGGACCGTCGTCATCATGCCCTTGACGATGCCGAAGTTCTCGTCGAGGACCTTGGCCATCGGCGCCACGCAGTTCGTGGTGCAGGACGCGTTGGAGATGACGTGGTGGTTCTCCGCGTCGTACTTGTCCTGGTTGACGCCCATCACGATGGTGATGTCCTCGTCCTTGGCCGGGGCCGAGATGAGGACCTTCTTCGCGCCGGCCGCGATGTGCTTGGCGGCGTCGGCCTTCTTCGTGAAGATGCCGGTCGACTCGATGACGATGTCGGCGCCCAGCTCGCCCCAGGGCAGGTTCGCGGGGTCGCGCTCGGCGAAGGTCTTGAAGGTGTTGCCGCCGACGGTGATCGTGTCGTCGGTGTGGGAGACCTCGGCCTTGAGGCGGCCCAGGATGGTGTCGTACTTGAGAAGGTGCACCAGGGTGGCGTTGTCAGTCAGGTCGTTGACACCGACGATCTCGATGTCCGCTCCCTGCTCCAGGAGCGCCCGGAAGTAGTTGCGGCCAATGCGGCCAAAACCATTGATGCCTACGCGGATCGTCACGAACCGATCTCCTCGTTGGTGCGCCGGTGAGAGCGCCGGCGAGCTGAAATGGGATGTCCCCGACCGCTTACGACCCTACCTCTCCGTGAGCTTGGGGGTGACATCGGTCGGGGCCTGACACTCCCCCCTCTTCATGGGGGCACCCGGCCCGGGGCCCCCTGCCGGAGGGTCCGGAAGGGGGCCCGGGACCTTGGTCCCGGTCACTCAGGGTGAGCGCCGGTGGGGTGGGTGATCAGCGGTGCAGCGCGCGGAGCGCCGTACCGACGAGTAGCGCGCGGTCCTTCGCCGCGGGCAGGTGCTCCAGGCCGAATCCCAGCAGGACCGTGTCACGCGTAGTGACAGCGGCGTAGGACCGGAACAGCTCCCCGGTACGGGCCCAGTCGCCCGGCACCTCGGGACTGCCGGCCGGTGCCCCCTGGGCCGTCCACGCGCCGAGCGAGGACTCGAAGCCCTCCACGGCCCGGTCCGTGCCGCCGGCCGACAGCCGCGCCTCGTCCGCGAAGACCCCGCGGCCGCCCGTGCCGGGGTCGGTGATGGAGGACAGCGAGAGCTCGACGGTGCGGCCCGCGTAGGCGCTCAGGTCGAAGGCGACCTGCTTCCAGCCGCCGGAGGATCCGGTGAAGCTGTGCCAGGCGCCGCTGGTGCCCCGAGGGGAGCAGCCCGCCGCGTCCAGGGTCAGGTAGTGCCGCAGGAACGGGTGGCCGTTGAGGAGGAAGCCCGCCTCGCACTCCTCGGGGACGGCCGGGCTCGACAGCCCGCCGGTGTCGGGCAGCGTGGTCCAGTCCTCGCCCCCCGCGGTACGGGCCTCCAGCACGGCGTGGTCGTAGCCCTCCTCGGTGTTCCAGTTGAGGGCGAGGCTGAGCTGCGGCTTGTCCGCGGCGCTCACACCGGTCAGGTCGACGGTGCGGACCAGCCGCTTCCAGTCGGCGTCGGTGTGCAGCGCGGAGGCCATGCCGGTGCCCGCGTAGGGGGCGTACGGGTTGGTGATCCCGGTGTAGGAGCCGGCCGGGGCGCTCCTGAACTGCGGGAACTGCGCGGGGGCCAGGGTGTCGGAGGTCACCGTGTAGGCGCCGGGTGCGTCGAGCGGGTTGCCGGCGGCGCCGCCGAGGCCGCCGCGTGCGCCCTGGAGGGGTCCGGCGCCGCCGAAGCCGGTGGCGCCGGGGGCGCTGGTGCGGCTGTGGGCGCCGAGCCAGTACTGGCTGAAGTCGTTGGTCACGGCGCGGCCGACCTGGGCGTTGCCGCCCGCCAGTTCACCGGCCTCGATCAGCTTGCCGCCCTCGTTGAGGAAGTCCCGGATCGCCAGCTGGGTCGCGCCGCCGGGGGAGGTCGCGCCGGTGGAGTGGACGGCCGTACGGAAGTGGGAGAGCACGCCCAGGTGGTGCGGGGCACCCTGGACGGCGACGTCCCAGACGGCGGCGGAGCGGCCGTTGGCGCGCAGGGCGTCGACGTATGCCTGGGCGTGCTGCGCCTTGGCGCCCTCCTCGGCGATCACCAGGACCTCGGCGCGGGGGCGTTCGGCCACGGTGTAGGTGAAGTGCTCGCTGGCGACGCGCTTTCCGGTGCGGTCGCGGCCGGTGAACCAGACCTCCACCCGGTCGCCGGGCCGGGTGCCCTTCACTTCGGCGCGGTACTCGTCGAACCAGTTGTTGTCCTCGCCGCCGTAGACCTCGCCGCCCTTCCAGGCTTTCAGGTCCTCGTCGTGCGTGCGGCCGCCGTTGATCCGGTAGGTGAGCTCCTTGTCCCTGAGGGACTTACGGGCCGTGACGGCGACCGGCTGGTCCTCGCCGCGGGCGGCGTAGGAGGTGGTGAAGGGGTCGAGGGTGAAGTCGGCGGCGCTCAGGCCCACGGAGGAGGCCGGGCGGTCGGGGTGCGCGGCGCTCTCGGCGACGGCCAGGGCGAAGGGCACGTTCTTGGCGAACTCGGCCTGGATCAGCTTCTCGTCGTCCGGGAAGTTGAAGCCGGAGGCGCAGTCCTCGGGCCTCCACGGGTCGTCGGGGTCGCTCGCGGCGGCGGTCTGGCAGGTGGTCATCTCCGGCGTGAACATCATGATGCCGTTGACGTTGGCGCCGTGGCCGTCGGCCTCGCCGTTGGTGGTGTACAGCTCGGAGGAGACCTGCGGGTAGTAGCCGGGGACGGCCGGGTTCTCCGGGGTGCCGGCGAGGGCCTTGTAGGCCACGTCGTCGGGGGTGGGGGTGGCCACCTGCCAGCCCACGCCGTAGAGGAGCAGTTCGGCCGCGGAGTGGTAGTTGATCGCGTACGCGAAGCCCACGCGCTTCTCGAAGGCGTCCAGGGCGGTGGTCTCGGGCTCGGAGGACGCCTGGGGGCCGCGGTAGGTCTCGCTCGCCTGGTTCGGTGAGGAACCCTCGTTGTCGTAGCCCCACTTGTAGGCGAAGTTGCGGTTCAGGTCGACGCCGTCGCCCGGTGCGACGCGGCCGTCGCCGTTGTTGTCGCGGAGGTTCTTGCGCCACAGCCGCCGGCCGTCGGGGGCGTGGGTGTAGTCGTAGCCGTCGGGGTTGGCGCTGAGCAGGAACCACAGCTCGGTGGAGTCCACCAGGGCGGTGACGCGGGCGTCCCTGCCGTAGCTGTCGAGGGTGTGGTGCATCAGCCGCCGGGTCATCTCGGGGGTGATCCACTCACGGGCGTGCTGGTTGGACATGTAGAGGACGGAGGGCTTCGCCCCGTCCCGGGTCCTCCCGGCGTTCTTGGTGACCTTGAGGGCGAGGATGTCCTTGCCCTGCACCGTCCTGCCGATGGAGACGACCTTGGTGAGGCCGGGGTGCTCCTGGGCGGTGCGCAGGATCTCCTCCTGGAGCCCGCCCTTGCCGCTGTACGGACGGAAGACCCCGTCCCCGGCGGCCTCGGTCCGGGCCAGGCCCTGGGCGCTCACCTTCCGCTCGGCGAGCTCGACCCCCTGCGCGGTGAGTCCGGCCGCCTGGGCGCCGGTGAGGAAGAGCTCCACGCGGGCGGTGCCGGTCTCCGGGGCGTGCCGGCTGAGTTCGTGGGCGTCCTGGCCGGCGGTGAGGACCAGCGGGACCTGCTCGCGGGTGATGTCGGCCTCGTAGACGCGTACCTCGTCGGCGCCGGAGGCGGCGTCCGGGGCGGCGCCGGACGGGGCGGCGGAGGCGGGCCGGGCCTGGGCGGCCGCGGGTAAGGCGGCGAGTGTGGTGCCGAGGACGAGTGCGCTTGCGGCGAGGATGACTCTCGCGCGGTGACTCATATGCCCCCCTGGGCGTCGTCTGCCACGAAAGGTTCGGACGCCAGACTCAAGACCGGCCCGTGCTCATGTCAATGGGGCATGCGGCGAAGGGGCCCGCACGAATGATCGCGCGGGCCCCTCCTGCCGTAGGACTTCGGCTAACCGGCCATGTTGTCGGCCAATTCCTCGCTGAGGTCGAGGTTCGACTCGGTGCCCGGGATGCCGAGGTCCTGGGCGCGCTTGTCGGCCATCGCCAGCAGGCGCCGGATCCGGCCCGCCACCGCGTCCTTGGTCAGCGGCGGGTCGGCGAGGGCGCCCAGCTCCTCCAGGGACGCCTGCTTGTGCTCCATGCGCAGCCGGCCGGCGGCCGCCAGGTGCTCGGGCACTTCCTCGCCCAGGATCTCCAGGGCGCGCTGTACGCGGGCCCCCGCGGCCACGGCGGCCCGCGCCGAGCGGCGCAGGTTGGCGTCGTCGAAGTTGGCCAGGCGGTTGGCGGTGGCGCGCACCTCGCGCCGCATCCGCCGCTCCTCCCAGGCGAGCACCGACTCGTGCGCGCCGAGGCGGGTCAGCAGGGCGCCGATGGCGTCGCCGTCGCGGACCACGACCCGGTCCACGCCGCGCACCTCGCGCGCCTTCGCGGCGATGGAGAGCCTGCGGGCGGCGCCCACCAGGGCCAGGGCGGCCTCCGGGCCGGGGCAGGTGACCTCCAGGGAGGAGGACCGGCCCGGCTCGGTGAGCGAGCCGTGGGCCAGGAAGGCGCCGCGCCAGGCCGCCTCGGCGTCGCAGGTGGCCCCGGAGACCACCTGCGGCGGCAGCCCCCGGATCGGGCGGCCGCGGCCGTCCACCAGGCCCGTCTGGCGCGCCAGCTGGTCACCGCCGGCCACGACGCGGACCACGTAGCGGCTGCCGCGGCGCAGTCCGCCGGGGGCCATCACCACCAGGTCCGAGGAGTGGCCGAAGATCTCCAGGATGTCCTTGCGCAGGCGCCGGGCGGCGATTCCCGTGTCGAGCTCCGCCTCGATGACGATCCGGCCGCTCACCAGGTGCAGCCCGCCCGCGAACCGAAGGATCGCCGAGACCTCCGCTTTTCTGCAGCAGGTCCGGGTGACGGGGAGCCGGGAGATCTCATCCTTCACCGCTGGCGTCATCGCCATGGGCCGATCCTTCCATGCATCCGAAAAATACGGTCGTACGCGGCGGCCAGCAGCTCCGGGTCGTGCTTGGGAGAGCCGTCCTGCCTGGCCACGGGCGCCAGCTCGACCGCGGCTCCGAACCGTTTCGCGGCATCGGCGAGGGACTCGCGGTCGGGCACGGCGGCCTCGTCGGCCAGCACCACGTCCAGGGCGAGTTTAGGGGCGTGTCGGGCCAAAACCTCCAAATGACGCTGCGGAGAGAAGCCCTCTGTTTCACCGGGCTGCGGCGCGAGGTTCAGCGACAGCACCCGGCGGGCCTTCGTCTCGATCAGCGCGTCCAGCAGTTCCGGCACGAGCAGGTGCGGGATCACGGACGAGAACCACGAGCCCGGCCCCAGCACCACCCAGTCGGCGTCGAGCACGGCGGCGACGGCCTCCGGCACGGCCGGCGGGGCCGCGGGCACCACCTGTACGGACAGCACCTCGCCCGGGGTCAGGGCCACCGTGGCCTGCCCCCGCACGGTGTCGACGTCCTCGGGGCGGTCCGGGTCGTGGCCCCGGACCAGGGCCTGGAGCTCCAGCGGTACGGCCGACATCGGCAGCACCCGGCCCTGCGCGCCGAGCAGCCGGCCCACCAGGTCGAGGGCCTGCACCGGGTCGCCCAGCTGCTCCCACAGGGCGACGATCAGCAGATTGCCGACGGCGTGCCCGTGCAGGTCGCCCTCGGACTGGAAGCGGTGCTGGATGACGCGGGCCCAGGTCTGGCCCCAGTCGTCGTCCCCGCACAGCGCGGCCAGCGCCTTGCGCAGGTCGCCGGGCGGCAGCACGCCCAGCTCCTCGCGGAGCCGGCCGCTGGAGCCGCCGTCGTCGGCGACGGTGACCACGGCGGTGAGGTCACCGGTGATGCGGCGCAGCGCCGCGAGGGAGGCGGACAGGCCCTGTCCGCCTCCGAGCGCGACCACCTTGGGCGCCGCGCCGCGCCGGCGGCCGGCGCGGCCCGCGCCGTCCTCGCCCCGGCCCGGGGTGAGACGGCGCAGCCGGCTCAGCCGCAGGGTGCGTCCGCTCACTCGCGCCCCATGTCCCGGTGGACGACGACGGTCTCGACTCCCTCGGAGGCGAGGCGGGCGGCCAGCTTCTCGGACATGGCGACACTGCGGTGCTTGCCGCCCGTGCACCCGACGGCGATGGTGACGTACCGCTTGCCCTCGCGGCGGTAGCCGGTGGCGATGAGCTGGAGCAGCTCGCTGTAGCGGTCCAGGAACTCCTTGGCGCCGGGCTGGCTGAACACGTAGCCCGACACCTCCTCGTTGAGCCCGGTGAAGGGGCGCAGCTCGGGGACCCAGTGCGGGTTGGGGATGAAGCGGCAGTCGACGACGAGGTCGGCGTCGACGGGCAGGCCGTACTTGAAGCCGAAGGACATGACGGTGGCCCGCAGCTCGGGCTCCTCGTCCCCGGCGAACTGGGCGTCCATCTTGGCGCGCAGCTCGTGCACGTTGAGGCTGGAGGTGTCGATCACCAGGTCGGCGTCGCCGCGCAGCTCGCGCAGCAGGTCGCGCTCGGCGGCGATGCCGTCGGTGATGCGGCCGTCGCCCTGGAGCGGGTGCGGGCGGCGGACCGACTCGAAGCGGCGGACCAGCGCGTCGTCGGAGGACTCCAGGAAGACGATGCGGCGGGTGACGCCCTTGCTGTCGAGGTCGGCCAGGGACTCGCGCAGCGCGTCGAAGAACTGCCGGCCGCGGACGTCGACGACGACGGCGATCCGGGCCACGTTGCCCTGGGAGCGGGCGCCGAGCTCCACCATGGTGGGGATCAGCGCCGGCGGGAGGTTGTCGACGACGAACCAGCCGAGGTCCTCCAGACACTTGGCCGCCGTGCTGCGGCCGGCGCCGGACATGCCGGAGATGATCACCAGCTCGGGGATGGCCGCCTCGGCGGTCTCACCGGGCTCCACTGTCGTGCCCGTACTCACCTGTGCTCCGTCTCGGTCGTGCGTGCTGTTCGGGTCGGTCATTGCTCGGTCCCCCGTTCGGACGGTGTCCCCCGGCTGCCGTCGGGGGCGCCCCCGCCCGCGGGGGCGGGGGGCTCATCCTCAATGATCTCTCCTGTGGCCGTGTTGACGGCAGGACCGGCCGGGACCGCGCCGGCGAGGGCCGCGGCGACGATCTCGGCCGTCTTGCGGCCCACGCCGGGTACCTCGCAGATCTGCTCGATTGTCGCCTGTCTCAGCTTCTTCACCGAACCGAAGTGCTTCACCAGGGCGTGCTTGCGGCTCTCGCCGAGGCCCGGCACCTCGTCCAGCGGTCCGGATTTCAGGCGCTTGGCGCGCTTGCCGCGCTGGTACTGGAGGGCGAAGCGGTGGGCTTCGTCACGCACCCGCTGGAGCAGGTACAGCCCCTCACTCGTACGGGGCAGCACGACGGGGTCGTCCTCGCCGGGCAGCCAGACCTCCTCCAGCCGCTTGGCCAGCCCGCACACGGCCACGTCGTCGACGCCCAGCTCCTCCAGGGCCCGCTTGGCGGCGGCCACCTGCGGCTGCCCGCCGTCGACGACGACGAGCTGCGGGGGGTAGGCGAAGCGCTTGGGCCTGCCGTCGTCCTCGGGGGCCGGTCCCTCGCCCTCCTCGGCCTCCCACTCGCCCGTCTTCAGCTTCTCCTGGAGGTAGCGGCGGAAGCGCCGGGAGACCACCTCGTGCATGGAGCGGACGTCGTCCTGGCCGGCGAAGGACTTGATCTGGAAGCGCCGGTACTCGCTCTTGCGGGCGAGCCCGTCCTCGAAGACGACCATGGACGCCACCACGTCGTCGCCCTGGAGGTGGGAGATGTCGAAGCACTCGATGCGCAGCGGCGCGCCGTCCAGGTCCAGGGCCTCCGCGATCTCCTCCAGGGCCCGGGAGCGGGTGGTGAGGTCGCTGGCGCGCTTGGTCTTGTGCAGGGCGAGGGACTGCAGCGCGTTGCGGTGGACGGTCTCCATGAGGGCCTTCTTGTCACCGCGCTGCGGTATCCGCAGGCCGACCTGCGAGCCGCGGCGCTCCGCGAGCCACTGGGCCAGGGCCTGGGTGTCCTCGGGCAGGGCGGGGACCAGCACCTCCTTGGGCACGGACTCGCCCTTCTCCTCGCCGTAGAGCTGCTGGAGGGCGTGCTCGACGAGCCCGGCGGTGTCGACGGCCTCCACCTTGTCGGTGACCCAGCCGCGCTGGCCGCGCACCCGGCCGCCGCGGACGTGGAAGATCTGCACGGCGGCTTCGAGCTCGTCCTCGGCGACGGCGATCAGGTCGGCGTCGGTGGCGTCGGCCAGCACGACGGCGTTCTTCTCCATGGCCCGGCGCAGCGCCCCGATGTCGTCGCGCAGCCGGGCGGCCTTTTCGTACTCCATCTCCTCGGCGGCGGCGTGCATCTCCTTCTCCAGCCGGGAGAGGTAGGCGCCGGTGCGGCCGGCCATGAAGTCGCAGAACTCCTCGGCCAGTTCGCGGTGCTCCTCGGGGGTGACGCGGCCGACGCAGGGCGCGGAGCACTTGCCGATGTAGCCGAGCAGGCAGGGGCGGCCGATCTGCGCGGAGCGCTTGAACACCCCGGCGGAGCAGGTGCGTACGGGGAAGACGCGCAGCATCAGGTCGACGGTCTCGCGGATGGCCCAGGCGTGGGCGTAGGGGCCGAAGTAGCGCACGCCCTTGCGCTTGGGGCCGCGCATGACCTGGACCCGCGGGTACTCCTCGTTCAGGGTGACGGCGAGGGAGGGGTAGCTCTTGTCGTCCCGGTACTTGACGTTGAACCGGGGGTCGTACTCCTTGATCCAGGAGTACTCCAGCTGGAGCGCCTCGACCTCGGTGGAGACCACGGTCCACTCGACGGACGCGGCGGTGGTCACCATGGTGGCGGTACGGGGGTGCAGCCCGGCGACGTCCTGGAAGTAACTGGCCAGGCGCTGGCGCAGGCTCTTGGCCTTCCCGACGTAGATCACCCGGCGGTGCTCGTCGCGGAACCGGTAGACCCCCGGGGAGTCGGGGACCTGTCCCGGCTGGGGGCGATAACTGGAAGGGTCGGCCATGCCGCCCACCCTACTGTCGCCCACCGACAACCCCACGTACCGTCCGACGCCGCCCTCGCCGCCACTTCCAGCCCCGCCGGCGTTTGAGCCTCCAGGCTGCGCGGTATGCGCACCGACTCCGACCACTCCGCGTCCTCGCCCTGCCGCGGCCCCCGGGTGTCGATCTCCACGGCCACCGCCTGCT
This sequence comes from Streptomyces sp. NPDC047014, assembly GCF_040644195.1. Lineage (NCBI taxonomy): Bacteria > Bacillati > Actinomycetota > Actinomycetes > Kitasatosporales > Streptomycetaceae > Streptomyces > Streptomyces sp. NPDC047014. The sequence continues at coordinate 112,565 of NZ_JBEYVX010000015.1, forward strand.
CGGGCCAGTAGGCGTCC